>NZ_JBHVEU010000083.1:0-24419 GCF_042802075.1 Kitasatospora sp. NPDC057518 | reverse complement strand
CCTCTGCGGGGCTCCGGTCCCTTCCGTCGTCCCGCTCTGGTGTTTCGGCGCCGCGCCGGTAACATGACTTCCCCTCATGTTTCCGTCAGGAGGCTGTCATGCCGGACCGCTTCGACCTGCCGGCGGGGTTCCGCTGGGGTGCTGCCACCGCCGCCTACCAGATCGAGGGGGCGGTGAACGAGGACGGCCGCGGGCCCTCCGTCTGGGACACCTTCGCCGCCCGCCCCGGCGCCGTCCGCGACGGCCACACCGGCGCGGTGGCCTGCGACCACTACCACCGGTACCCCGAGGACATCGCCCTGATGAAGGGCCTCGGACTCGACGGCTACCGCTTCTCCGTCGCCTGGTCCCGCGTCCAGCCCACCGGCGCGGGCGCCGTGAACGCCGCCGGCCTCGCCTTCTACGACCGCCTCGTCGACGCCCTCCTCGAAGCCGGCATCACCCCGCTGCCCACCCTCTTCCACTGGGACCTCCCGCAGGGCCTCGAAGACCACGGCGGCTGGCTGAACCGCGACACCGCGTACCGCTTCGCCGAGTACGCGGGGATCGTCGCCGACCGCCTCGGCGACCGCGTCCCCGCCTGGATCACCCTCAACGAGCCCTTCGTCCACACCGTCTTCGGCTACGCCCTGGGCACCCACGCCCCCGGCCGCACCCTGATGTTCGAGGCCCTCCCCGCCGCCCACCACCAGCTCCTCGCCCACGGCCTGGCCGCCACCGTCCTCCACGACCGCGGCCTGGAGGCGATGCTCTCCAACAACCTCACCCCCGTCGAGCCGGCCACCCCCTCACCCGCCGACCTCGCCGCCGCCGAGGCCTACGACGCCCTCCACAACCGCCTGTTCACCGACCCCGTCCTCCTCGGCCGCTACCCCGACCTCACCGCCCTCGGCGTCCCCGACGACATCTTCGGCGCTGTCCACCCCGGCGACCTCGACCTCATCCACACCCCCGGCCTCGACGGCCTCGGCCTCAACTTCTACAACCCCACCCGCGTCGCCGCCCCCACCGAACCGGGTCTGCCCTTCGACCTCGTCGACATCCCCGACGTCCCCCACACCGCCTTCGGCTGGCCCGTCGTCCCCGACGCCCTCCGCCAACTCCTCCTCAACCTCCGCGAGTCGTACGGCAAGGCCCTCCCACCCCTCACCATCACCGAGAACGGCTGCTCCGTCGAGGAGTCCACCACCCCCGACCAGCCCCGCATCGACTTCATGTCCGCCCACCTCGACGCCCTCGCCCAGGCCACCGCCGAAGGCATCGACATCCGCGGCTACTACACCTGGTCCCTCCTCGACAACTTCGAATGGGCCGAGGGCTACCACCAGCGCTTCGGCCTCGTCCACGTCGACTTCACCACCCAGCGGCGCACCCCGAAGGCCTCCTACGCCTGGTACCGCGACCTGATCGCCGCTCACCGGGCGAAGCCGGCGGATCGGTAGCAGCGGCCGCGCCTGGTGGGCTCTACGTACCTGGGCGCTCGTGTCGCAGTGGCAGGTCGTCGAAGACCTGTCGGCTGAAGTGAGCTGCCCGCAGGGCGGTGTGGCGGCCCGCACCGGGATCCGGGGAGAGCGGCGGTGGGCGGTGCGCCCTGCATGGTCCCCTGGACCGGATCTCGCCGCGCCCTGCCCATTGACTCCGACCTTCGCCCCTCTTACCGTAGCGGTCACTACATGAGTCTGTAGTGACCGCTACATGAACGGGTGCGTCCGTGGCGACGCAGACCCGCCGGTCCGGCATGCCTGCTTGGTGCCGATGACGACCCGCCAACGGTTCATGCTGCGTCCCGTTGCCCACAGGAGGTGCGCGTAATGACCGACACCGAAACCGAGAGTGCCCCAAGTCCGGGGCGCCGAAGGCTCCTCAAGGCCGCCCTGCCGCTCGCCGTCGCCACCGCGGCGCTCGATCCGACGCCGGCCCGCGCGGCATCGCCCGACCCGGCGCCGCGGTCGCCCGTGACGCGCGGCCGGGGCCGCATCGACGTGCACTGCCACCTGCTCCCGGACTTCTACCGGCAGTCCCTCGCCGCGCACGGCGTCGTCGAGATCGGCGGAGTGCCGGTCCCGGTGTGGAGCCCGGCCCTCGCGGTCGACTTCATGAACCGCTACGGCATCGAGGCGCAGGTGGTCTCCGTCTCCGAGCCGGGGGTCACCTATCTGGATGCCGCCGCCGACCGGTTGGCCATGGCGCGGCGCCTGAACACCTACATGAGCCGTGAGCTCGTCTGCGGATCCACCTACCGCCAGGGGCGCTTCGGCGGCTTCGCGGTCCTGCCGTTGGGCCGCAGGGTGACCGCGATGGACGTGGGCGACGCGGTGGTGGAAGCCCGGAGGGCGGTGCGTGAACTCGGGTTGGACGGCGTGGGCCTGTTCAGCAGTTACGGCGGGACCTACCTGGGCGATCCCGTCTTCGAGCCGTTGCTGCGCGAACTCGACGACCTGCGGGCCATGGTGTTCGTCCACCCGGTGACCCCCTCGGCCTATCCCGACCTGGGGCTGCCGCCCTTCCTCTACGAGTTCACGTTCGACACCACGCGAGCGCTGGTCAACATGCTCTACAAGGGGGTGTATGAGCGGCACGCGCGCATCCGCTGGCTGGCCGCCCACGCCGGCGGCACGCTGCCCTACATCTCCTACCGTGCGAGCCTGTTGACGCTGACCCCCGAGCTCGCCCAGCGGTTCGGCGCCTCCGGGTCGGCGGACAGCAGTGCGCAGTTCCGCGGCCTCTTCTACGACACGGCCCTCTCGCCGGCGCCCCAGGCGATGAAGTCGGTGCGGGAGCTGGCCGGCGCCGAGCACATCCTGTTCGCCACCGACTGGCCGTTCAGCAGTCCCTTGTTCCTGGGGGCCGGAGATCCCGCGCCCCAACTGGACGAGACGTTCGGTCCCGACGAGCGCCTGGCTGTCGAGCGGGGCAATGCGCTGGCCCAGTTCCCGGCGCTGGCCGCCCGGCTCGGGGCCCGTACGGGCTGACCCCCGAGCCGGACGCGCTCGGCCGATCCGGCAGGCGGAGCGCGCCGGCGAGCGCACTGTGGCACACTTGCTGTAGTGATCGCTCCAATTGGAGTGAACGCTGCAGTAGGATCGCCGTCGACGACAGTCGAACGCACCCGAACACGAGGAGGCACCCGCCATGGCCGGGCCGCAGACGACCCGCAAGAAGCGCGCGAACGGGGTGGAGTCGCGCCAGCGCATCCTGGACGCCGCCGTGGAGATCGCGGGCGAGCGCGGCTACGAGGGCACCTCGATCGCGGCCGTCAGCACCAAGTGCGGGCTGCCCGCCAGCTCGATCTACTGGCACTTCAAGGACAAGGACGACCTGATCGCCGCGGTGATCGAACGCAGCTTCGCGACCTGGCTGGCTGCCGTCGAGCTGCCGGGCGAGGAAGCGGGCACTCCGTTGGAGCGGGTCACCGCCATGGCGGTGAGCGTGGCGAAGTCGCTGATCGACGCTCCCGACTTCCTCCGGTTCGGGCTGATGCTCGCGCTGGAGCGGCGCCCCACGGAGCCCCGGGGCCGGACGGTGTTCCTCCAGGTCCGTGAGATCGCGGGCGCGAAGATCGCCGAGATGGCCCGGGAGCTCGTCCCGGACCTCGACGAGGACTCTGTCCGCCTGCTCACGACCTATGCCGTCGCCGGTGCCGACGGACTGTTCGTCCAGCGCGAGATCAACGGGGACGGCGTCGACCTGGTCGCGATGTTCGAACTGCACGCCCGGCTCGTCTACGAGGCGGCTACACGCATGGCGGCGGAGAAGGAGGAGTGAGCCCGGCCGGTCGCGCGACTCCGCGGCCGGCTCCCCGCGCCGCCCGGCCGCCGACCCGGCCGGAACCGGGCAGGGCCGTGCCGCCGGCCCGGACCCGCCCGGTGCCACCCCGTACGCGTCCGGGGCCGTCGGCCGCTCCGACACCGAAGCGCGCGTCCCCGCCCGAGCGTCGCCTCCCGACCCTGCCGCTGTGAGGCGCCCGCCCGATCGCGGTGCGTCCGTTCCGTGCGGCCCGGTGCACCCGCGGCGCGTCCGCCCCTCGGGCCCTCTCAGCACAGCATCGACCGAGACAGGTTCCCCATGTCCACCATCCCTCAACACCAGACCGACGACCGGGCGGGGGAGAGCCTCGGCGCCGTCGCGGCCGGCCGGGCCGGACACAACGGCGTACTCGCCGCCATGTGCCTGGCCCTGGTCCTCGTCGTGGCCTCCGTCTCCGCCCTCAACCTCGCACTGCCGGACCTGGCGCTCGACCTGTCGGCCACCAACAGTTCGCTGACCTGGATCGCCGACGCCTACACCGTCGCCCTGGCCGCGCTCGTGCTGCCCCTCGGCGCGATCGGCGACCGGCTCGGGCGCCGCAACGTCCTCGTCGCGGGCACCGTGGTCTTCGGTGCCGCCTCCCTGGCCGCTTCCTTCGCCGACTCCACCACCACGCTCATTGTCTGGCGGGTCGTCATGGGGATCGGCGCCGCGATGATCATGCCGGGCACGCTGTCCACCATCACGGCCGCCTTCCCGCCCGAGCAGCGGGCCAAGGGCGTGGCTACCTGGTCGGGATTCGCGGCGGCCGGCGCCATCCTCGGCATGCTCGCCGCGGGGACGCTGCTGGAGTGGTACTCCTGGCGGTCGATCTTCGTCACCGGCGCCGCGGTCGCCCTGGTCGCCGCGCTGGCGGGGATCCTCCTGGCGCCCGACACCAAGGACCCGCACCCCGAGCCGCCCGACGTGCCCGGGGCCGTCTGCACCGCGCTCGGGATCGGCACCCTGGTCTTCGCCATCATCGAGGGCAACGAGCAGGGCTGGACGCAGCCCCCGGCCGTCTCCGCACTCGTCGTCACGGTTCTGGCCTTCACCGCGTACGCCTGGCTCGGCCTGCGCAACGAGCACCCGCTCCTCGACCCCGCCCTGTTCGGTATCCGCGGCTTCCGGGCCGGCGCGATCACCGTCCTCGTACAGTTCATGGCCGTCTTCGGGTTCTTCTTCGTCGGCCTGCAATACCTGCAGCTCATCCTCGGCTACAGCCCGCTCAAGGCCGCCGTCGCCCTCGTCCCCGTCGCCGTGGTCGTCCTGCCCACTTCGCAGCTCACCCCCCGCCTGGTGCGACGGGTGGGGATGAAGGTCACCATGGCCGCCGGCCTGGCCCTGCTGAGCGCCGGCCTGTTCGTCATCTCCCGGATCGACGTCGACTCCGGCTACCTGCCCTTCCTCGGCGGGCTCGTCCTGGCGGGCTTCGGCATCGGCCTGTCCGGGGCCGTGGGCACCTCCGCCATCACCGGCTCGCTCGGCCGCGGCCGGCAGGGCGTCGCCTCCGCGATGAACGACACCACCCGCGAGGTCGGCTCGGCCGTCGGCATCGCCCTCATGGGCTCGATCTACGGCAGCCACTACCGATCCAGCCTCCCCGCTTCCCTCGACCAGCTGCCCGCCGAGGCGGCCTCGGCCGCGCGCGACTCCGCCGCCGCGGGCCTGCACGTCGCCGATCGGCTCGGCGTCGGGGGAGCGGCCCTGGCGGACGGCGTCAAGGCCGCCTTCATGGACGGACTGTCGGCCTCGCTCGTCGCGGTCGGTGCCATCGTCCTGGCCGCAGCCGTCGGCTGCCTGTTCCGCGCGCCGAGAACACCGCCGACGTCGGACTGAACCCGCCCCTCCCGCACCGGCGGTGACGGTCCGTCGAAAGATGTGACCGTCCGTTCGGCAGCTGACCCGATCAACAGTAGGACCGCAGACGCCGCCATGCAGTACATCCCCTACGACGAGTGGGCCGGCCTGACCGGCGGCGGGTACGCGTTGCGCGGGGTGATCGGCCGCGGCGGCGCGGGCGAGGTCCGGTCGGCCGACGACCTGCTCCCGCACCGTACGGTCGCCGTGAAGCCGATGCACCCGCGGCTCGCCCTCGACGACGCCGCCCGGAGCCGCTTCCAGCGCGAGGTCCGCGCCGCCCTTCCCCGCGCACCCCGACGGGCAGCGGACCCAGCCCCTCGGCACCGCGCACGAGCACCGGTCCCGGCCCGGTGCTCCCCCCCGTCGCCGGTCCGTCACTGACGAACCAATACCGCCGCTGTCCGACACCGCGGTCGGACCAGGCCATTTCCGCAGAGGAGAGAGAACATGCACGAACCGGTCAACGGCCGGGCGCCGCGCCTCAAGCGCCGCCGCAACGGGTGGATCGCGGTGGCCCTGACGCTGCTCGCCGCCGCCGGCGGCGGCGAGGTACTGGCCACGCAGTACACCCAGGAGCGCATCGCCGACTCGGCTCGTCGGAACCTCGGCCTCGCAGCCGCTCCCGAGGTGCGCGTGCACGGTTTCCCCGTGTCTCTGCAGTTGGCCCGGGGAGTGGTCACCGAGGCGGACATCGACGCCGCACGCGTGCCGGCCGACCTGGACGGCCGCGTCCTGACCGTCGAGGACGTTGCCGTCCACCTGCGAGGAGTGCACCGGGAACGGGACGGCGGGGAGCGGGCCGACGAGGCGGAGGTCACGGCGACCGTCGCGTACGACGAGCTCTCGGCCTTCTACGGGGTCGCCATCGGCCGGGGCGAGGGTGACGACCGGGTGGCAGCGACCGCCCGGCTGCCGCTGTTCGGGCAGGTCACCGCCTCCGCCCATGTCGGCGTCGCCGCTCCGGACGCCGTCGGACTCGACGACGTCCGGCTCCCCGAGAACGTTTCCCCGGCCGCACGAACCCTGCTGGCGAGGGCCTTGGAGCGCCGGACCCCGCTCGACGACCTGCCCGAGGGGCTCGCGCTCCGGTCCGTGGCCGTCACCGACCACGGCATCGTCGCCCGCATGTCCGGGCACGGTGTCGAGCTGCGGTCCCGCACCGCCTAGGACCCGGACCCGACGGCCACGACCCGGTCGGCCGGCGGTTCGGCCGCGCCCGTCAGCGGACCCCGCCGCTCCGGGGCCAGGGTGGCAGGGACGGCTGGCCACCTCGTGGGCGTCCTCGTCCGACAGACCCGGCGTGAGCACCAGCAGCTCGGACATCCGCGGTCCCGTCGCCGTCGTCGAGCCGCTTCACCATGGGCAACCGCAACCGCAACCGCAACCGCGACCGCAACAGGCCGAGGACGGCCCCTCCGATCGCGCCGAGGGGCACCACGGGGGCCTCGGTCCGGAACCGGCCCGCTGCGCGCCCGGGTTCGAGATCGCGCAGGGGCAGGGGCAGGGGCAGGGGCAGGGGCAGGGGCCCGAGCCCGTCGGCCGTGCGGATGTGCTGCATGCCGCGCAGCCTCAGGGCACCGGTGACCTCGGGGAGGGAGGCCGCCGGCACCAGGGTCGGCCGGATGCCGGCGGCGAAGCGTTCCGCCGGGTCCTCGACGTCCCGCGTCGCGGCGTCCGTCGGCCCGGGGCGTGCGAGGGCTGTTCGGTCAGTCGGCGGAGCGGGCCGTCGCGAGGTCGAGGGCGATGTCCGTGATCATGTCTTCCTGGCCGCCCACCATCTTGCGCCGCCCGACCTCGACCAGGATCGCGCGGGTGTCCAGGCCGTAGCGGCGGGCGGCGGTCTCGGCATGGCGCAGGAAGCTGGAGTACACGCCCGCGTAGCCGAGGGTGAGGGTCTCGCGGTCGACGCGGACCTCGCGGTCCTGCAGCGGGCGGACCACGTCGTCGGCGGCGTCCATCAGCGGGAACAGGTCGCAGCCGTGCTCCCAGCCCATCAGGTCGGCGACCGCCACGAACGCCTCCAGAGGGCAGTTGCCGGCGCCCGCTCCCTGGCCGGCGAGGGAGGCGTCGACGCGGGTGACGCCGTTCTCCACGGCCACGACGGAGTTGGCGACGCCCAGGCCCAGGTTGTGGTGGGCGTGGATGCCGAGTTCGGTGTCGGGGGACAGGACGTCGCGGTAGGCGCGCAGGCGGTCGCGCACGCCGTCCATGGTGAGGCGTCCGCCGGAGTCGGTGACGTAGACGCACTGGGCGCCGTAGGACTCCATCAGCCTGGCCTGCCGGGCGAGTTCGGCGGGCTCGGCCAGGTGGGACATCATCAGGAAACCGGCCACGTCCATGCCCAGGCCGCGGGCGGCGTCGATGTGCTGGGCGGAGATGTCGGCCTCGGTGCAGTGGGTGGCGACGCGCACCGAGCGGATGCCGAGGGCGTGCGCCTGCCGCAGGTCGTGCAGGGTGCCGATGCCGGGCAGCAGCAGGGTGGTGGGCACCGCCTGGTGGACGCTGTCGCAGACGGCGGCGATCCACTCCCAGTCGGTGTGGGCGCCGACGCCGTAGGTGATGCTGGAGCCGGACAGGCCGTCGCCGTGGGCGATCTCGATCGCGGCCACGCCGGCCGCGTCGAGGGCGCCAGCGATGGTGCGGGCCTGGTCGACGGTGTAGCGGTGGCGCACGGCGTGCATGCCGTCGCGCAGGGTCACGTCCTGGATGTACAGGGAAGTCATCGCGTCGCCACCTCCGGGGCGCGGTGGGCGGCCATGCGTTCGGCGGTGCGCAGGGCGGCCGAGGTCATGATGTCGAGGTTGCCGGCGTAGGCGGGCAGGTAGTGGGCGGCCCCCTCGACCTCCAGGAACACCGACACCTTCGCGGCACCGCCGGTGCGGGAGGGCGCGGGCAGCAGGGAGCGGAGCGGGTCGTCCGCGGCGACGCGGTCGAACTGCACCTTCTGCTTGAGGCGGTAGCCGGGGACGTACGCCTGCACCCGGGCGACCATCCGCTCGACCGATTCGGTCACCGCGGCGTCGTCGCAGCCGCCGACCAGGCAGTACACGGTGTCGCGCATGATCAGCGGCGGCTCGGCCGGGTTCAGGACGATGATCGCCTTGCCGCGGGAGGCGCCGCCCACCTTCTCGATCGCCGAGGAGGTGGTCTCGGTGAACTCGTCGATGTTGGCCCGGGTGCCGGGGCCCGCGGAGCGCGAGGAGATCGAGGCGACGATCTCGCCGTAGTGGACGGGGGTCACGGCCGAGACCGCGGCCACGACCGGGATGGTGGCCTGGCCGCCGCAGGTGACCATGTTGACGTTGGGGGCGTTGAGGTGGGCGTCGCCGTTGACCGGCGGGACGACGTACGGGCCGAGCGCCGCGGGCGTCAGGTCGACGACGGTGCGCCCCAGCGAGCGCAGCACCTCGTCGTGGCGGCGGTGCGCGCCGGCGGAGGTGGCGTCGAAGACGATCTGCACGTCCGCGAACTCGTCCAGTCCCACCAGGCCGTCCACGCCCTCGTGGGTGGTGGCGACCTTCAGGCGGCGGGCGCGGGCCAGGCCGTCGGAGTCGGGGTCGATCCCGGCCATCGCGGCGATCTCCAAGGTTTCGGAGAGCCGCAGGATCTTGATCATCAGGTCGGTGCCGATGTTGCCGGACCCGATGACGGCGACCTTCGTGGTCATGCGAGGGCTCCTTCCTCGGTGGCGGGTGCGAACGCGGTCGTGACCGTGCCCAGCCCTTCGATGACGGCGGTGAACTCGTCGCCCGCGGCGGCGGCGGCCATCGGGCCGAGCGCGCCGGTCAGGACGAGGTCGCCGGCCCGCAGCGGGTCGCCGAGCCCGGCGAGGGTGGAGGCGAGCCAGAGGGCGGCGGTGAGCGGGCTGCCCAGGCAGTCGGCCCCGGTGCCCCGGGAGACCTGTTCGCCGTTCCGGGTGAGCGTCATGGTCACGGCCCGCAGGTCGACCCGGTCCAGCGGCACCGGGGTGCCGCCCAGGACGTACAGGCCGCAGGAGGCGTTGTCGGCGACGGTGTCGACGATGGTGATGTCCCAGTCGGCGATGCGGCTGTCGACGATCTCCAGCGCGGGCAGCGCGAACGCCGTGGCGCGCAGCAGGTCGGCGACGGTCGGGTCGCGGTGGGGCAGGTCGGAGCCGAGGACCAGGGCGACCTCGGCCTCGACCTTCGGCTGGAGCAGTCGGCCGGGGGCGACGGGCTGTCCCTCGGGTACCGCCATGTCGGCGAACAGGGCGCCGAAGTCAGGCCGGTCGACGCCGAGTTGGCGCTGTACGGCGGGCGAGGTCAGGCCGACCTTGCGGCCCACGAGCCGTCGCCCCGCCGCGAGGGCGCGCTCGACGTGGAGCTGCTGCACGGCATAGGCGGCCTCGATGTCGGCCTCGGGCAGCAGCGGGCGCACCGGGGTGCACGGGACGCCGGTGCGGGCGGCCTCTTCCAGGAGGGCGGCCGCCTCGGCGACGCGGGCGGGCCGGGTCGGAACCGGCAGGGATCGGTGGGGTGGTGCGGAGCCGAGCACGAGGGTGGCCTCCGGGGATGGTTGCGGGGTGGCGGGAAGTGGTGACGGTTCGCCGGTCTCCACCGGGTGCGGGCGTGCGCCGCGAACACCGGGTCGGGCGGGGGCGGTCACCGCACAGGCGGTGCGGTGACCGTCCAGGTCAGTCGTCGGGGATGCCCGTGCCGCTGAGGGCGGGCACGGTGAGCTCCGGGCGGGCCAGGGATCGGGCTCCGGCGCGGAACTGGGCGAGCTTGTCGACGACGGTCTGGCCGACGGGGAGGTGGCCCCAGGTGCTGATGCCCTGGTGGGTGGTGGGTTCCCAGGTGCTCTCGTCGATGACGATCGGGTTCCAGCCGACCTCCCACTCGAAGCCCGAGGGGGTGCGGGCGTAGTAGGACAGTTCCTTGTCGTTGGTGTGCTGGCCCACCGACAGGGCCATCTCGAAGCCGAGTTCGTGGACGCGCTGGTAGCTGCGGGCGACGTCGTCGAGGGTGGCGGCCTGGATGTTGAGGTGCTGCACCCGGGTGCGGATCGGGTCCAGGGGCAGGCCGCGGACGGCGGCGATCGCGATGGAGTGGTGGCGTTCGTTGACGCGCAGGAAGCGGATCTTGAGTTTGACGCCGCTGATGGTCTCGTCGATGTAGTCGGTCAGGCGGGCGTCGAAGACGGTGTCGAAGTAGCCCCGGATCTGCGCGGGCCTGGTGGAGGTCAGCGCGACGTGGCCCAGGCCGGAGTCGCCGGTGACGAAGCCGGAGGCGAGCATGCGCAGCGGTTCGGCCGCTCGCTTCGGGTGGGTGTAGATCTCCTGGGTGATGCCCTTGGGGCCGGGGAAGCGCAGCAGGCGTTCGACGCCGCGCAGGGCCGCCTCCTCGTCTGAGCCCCGGGTGAGGGGGACGCCGTGGGCGCGGACGCGGGCTTCGATCCGTTCGAAGGCTGCGTGGTCGTCGACGTGCCAGCCGGTGGCGACGACGTCCTCGGCGGGCCCGCGGGTGAGCAGGAAGCGGCACTCCTGGCCGTCGAGGCGGAAGCGCATCAGGTCGGGGGAGAGGCTGTCGTGGTGCATGCCGATGGCGTCGGTGCCGAAGCGGCGCCAGTCGGCGAAGCGGTTCGTCTCGATGACGACGTAGCCGAGGTGGACGGCCCCGAAGACGCTGGTCGGTACGGTGTTCATCGTCGGCCTGCCAGGAAGTCGGCGCACAGCCGGTTGAAGAGTTCCGCGCGTTCGAACTGGACCCAGTGGCCCGTGTTGGCGACCGTGTACAGGTCGCAGTTCGGCATGCGCTCGGCGAGCATCGGGCCACCGGAGGGCCGGTTGACCTTGTCCCGGGCTCCCCACAGCACCAAGGTCGGGACGGGCAGTCGGGACAGGCGCGGGTCGCGGGTGAAGTCCATCTTCCACAGGGTCCGCAGGGCGTCGCGTCCGGAGGGCCGCTGCAGGGGCGGTGCGGCGATCACCTCCGGGTCGATGCTGGCCCGGTAGCGCTCGTCGATCACGGAGTCGGGGACGTCCGCGGCGTTGAAGACGAGCTGGTTGCGGATGAACTTCTCCAGCTTCGGCCGCGAGGGTCCCTCGCCGCTGTAGTAGTTCAGCAGGCTGTTGAGGCCGGGGGTGGGCAGGGCGCGGGTGGTGCCGATGCCGCCGGGGCCCATCAGGACCATGCGGTCGACCCGGTCGGGGGTGTCCAGGGCCAGGCGCAGGGCGCAGGCGCCGCCGTAGGAGTTGCCGACCAGGTGGGCCTTCTCGAGGCCGAGGCGGTCGAGCAGGCCGCGGACGTGGTCGGCGAGGAAGCCGAAGGGGTCGCCGGCGTCGACGCCCTTGGTGCTGCGGCCGTAGCCGGGCAGGTCGGGCACGATGACCCGGTGGTCCCGGGCCAGGGCGGCGATGTTGCGGGTGTAGTTGGAGACGCCGGAGGCGCCCGGGCCGCCGCCGTGCAGCAGCAGGAGCGGCGGGCCGTCCCCGGTCTCCGCGGCGAAGACCTTCCTTCCGCCGATGTCGTACGTCGTCTCCTGCATCGTCGGCAGGCCGGTCGGTGTCGTCGTCATGGTGCCGGGGTCCTCACTGGGCGGTGGACGCGTGCGTGCGGGGAGCGGTGGTGGGGGCGAAGCCCCGGGGCGGCAGCGGGAGCGGGGCGCCCGCGGGGGCCGCCGCGTAGACGTAGGCGTCGGGGCGCAGAGCGAGTGCGGCCGCGCCGTGCCGGGCCATCCAGGGCAGCAGGACGCCGTCGCTGTCGACGAGGGTGCCCTCCGCGGGTGCGGAGCCCAGCGGCGTGACGGTCAGGGACGGCACGCCCAGGACGTCCCAGGCGAGTTGGGGGGCGGCGGTCCGGGCGTGCAGCAGGTGCCACCGGCCGCCGAGCGCGTCGTCGAGGCGCACGCGGCTGCCGTCGGGGCCGGTCACCCACGGCTGGGGCACCTGGTGGCCGGTCGCCCTGGCGCGGGAGCGGGCCTGCAGGCCGGCGTCGTACCGGGCGACGGGGATCCAGTTCGCGCTCTGCAGCCAGTTGCTGAAGCCCGGGACGCGGTCCAGGGTGCGCAGGGCGCCGTCGCGGACCTTGGTGACCGGCCGGCGGCGCTCGGTGATGGTCCGGCCGACGAGCACCGCCCGCCGGGTGACCTCCTTGACGTGCGGTTTGCGTTCGGCCTCGTAGCTGTCGAGGACCGTCTCGGGCAGTTCGCCGCGCAGGACGGCGTCGAGCTTCCAGCAGAGGTTGGCCACGTCGCGCACGCCCGCGGCCATGCCCTGGCCGATCCACGGCGGCATGGCGTGGGCGGCGTCGCCGGCGAGGAAGACCCTCCCCGCACGGAAGCGCGTGGCGAAGCGCACGTGGTGGCTGTAGACGGTCGCGCGCAGCACCTTGACGCTGTCGCGGCCGATCCCGTACCGGGAGATCAGCCCGTACACGGCGTCCTCGGTGACCAGGTGCTCCTCGTCGTCCCCGGGCAGGAGCGGGAACTCGTAGCGGTGGTGGCCCAGCGGGGTCGGGCAGTCGACGGCCGGGCGCGCCGGGTCGCAGTGGAAGCGCAGCTTGTCGTGGTCGGGCCAGGGCTTGAGCATCTCGGTGTCGATGACGACCCAGCGGTCCTCGTACGTCCGGCCCTCGTAGCCGATGTTCAGCTGGGCGCGGGTGAGGCTGGAGCCGCCGTCGGCCGCGATCACGTAGGAGGCGCGCAGCCGGTGCACGGAGTCGTCGGCTGTGCCGACGGTCGTCAGCTCCACCCCGTCGGCGTCCTGGCTCAGGCGCAGGCACTCGTGGCGCAGCAGGACCTCCACGTTCGGGTACCGGTCGACGCCGTCGCGCAGCACCTGCTCCAGCGCGGGCTGGTAGATGAACATCTGCGGCGGGTGCCCGTGCCCGCGCGGGGTGGGGCGGGCACGGATGAAGGGGCGGCCGTCCGCGTCGACGAAGTCCACGGGCCGCTCGGTCAGCATGTCCTGCTTGAGGCGCTCGGCCAGTCCTATCCGCTGCCAGATCCGCACGACCTCCTCGTCCGTGGAGATGGCCCGGGCGCGGGAGAAGACCTCGGCGTCCCGCTCCAGGACCACGACGCGCAGCCCCGCGGCGCCCAGCAGGTTCGCCGCGGTCACGCCCGTGGGCCCGTAGCCGATGACGGCCACGTCGTAGGAGCCGTCCTCGGGCTCTGTCCCAGCCCCGGTCTGACGCATCAGGCCCACCTCACCGTGTCGATCGCACCGCGCAACTGTTGCTGTAGTGCTCACTCCAATTGGAATGACTGCTACGGTATGCTCGCCGTCGGAGAGGGTCAAGTGACCGGAACCGCGTACCACCGGAGGGGACGCCCGCCGCGGCCGAGCCGCGGACGACCCGCGAGCGGCACGCGCCCGGCCCGGCGCCGTACGGCCGGCGGCCGGTACGACAACCCCGCTCCGCCCCCACAGAGCGCACGAAAGGCCGCGGCATGTCTCCTTCGGCACAACGCATCGACGTCCACCAGCACGTGGTGCCCGGCTTCTACCGCGACGAGCTCGCCAGGGCCGGCATCACCGACGCCGGAGGCCGGGCCCTGCCCGACTGGAGCGCCCGGTCGGCCCTGCACCTGATGGACCTGCTGGAGACCGCCACCGCGATCGTCTCCGTGTCCACGCCCGCGACGGGCTTCCTCGACGACCCCTCCGAAGCGGCCGACCTGGCCCGCCGCCTCAACGACCACGGCGCGTCCCTCGCCTCGGACCACCCCGGACGCTTCGGCTTCTTCGCCACCCTGCCCATGCCCGACACTGGAGCCTCCGCCGCCGAGGCGGTACGCGCGCTGGACGACCTACGCGCCGACGGCGTCACCCTGCTCGCCAACAACCACGGCACCTACCTCGGGGCCGACGGCCAGGACGTCCTGTGGCAGGCACTCGACGACCGTGGCGCGGTGGCCTTCGTCCACCCCGCGGAACTGCCCGCCCCACCGGTCAGCGGCATCCCGGCCTTCGCCGCCGACTTCCTGCTCGACACCACCAGGGCCGCCTACCTCCTGGTCCGCAACGGCATCCTGCGCCGCTACCCGAACATCCGCTTCATCCTCAGCCACGCCGGCGGCTTCGTCCCCTACGCCTCGCACCGGATGGCCGTCACCCTCGCCAACGACACCGCACGCAGCCCGCTCGACGTGCTGGACGACTTCCGCTCCTTCCACTTCGACACCGCCCTGTCCTCCAGCCCGGCCGCCCTGCCCACCCTCCTCGCCTTCGCCCGCCCCGGACACGTCCTGTTCGGCAGCGACTGGCCCTTCGCCCCCACCCCCGCCGGGCAGTACTTCGCCAACGGCCTCGACACGGGCGTCGACCCCGGCACGCTCACGGCCGTCAACCGCACCAACGCCGAAGCACTCTTCCCCAGGCTGGCCACCACCCGCCCGGCACCGCTGCCGGCGCCGTCGGCCCCGGTGCGCATCCGCCGAGCGGCCCAACGCGCCGCAGCGCGCCTGGCGTTCAAGCTCGTTCAGCCCGGCACGGACTGATCCGGCGTTGTGGGACCTGGCGTGCGCCGGGTGCGTCCGTGCGTCTCCTCCGTGCCCGCAGCACCCTCGCCGAGCGCTCCCGGACGGGAAGAAATCTCTGCACGGAATGTTCGGCAACCTCGTCGGCCGACTGAGGGTCGCGACCACAATGACACCCCGTCCGACGGGCCGAGGGCTACCACCAGGGCTTCGGCCTCGTCCACGTCGACTTCGCCACCCAGCAGCGCACCCCGAAGGCCTCCTACACCTGGTACCGCGACCTGATCGCCGGTCACCATGCGAAATCCGGACGTTAGTCAAGGCCTGGGCAAGGGGGTGCGGGTCAGGATCGCGACGGGGAAGGGAGTGTCGTCCGATCCTTGACGGCCATGGGAACTCCGCCCGCCTCCGCGCGCTGTCACCTGTCCTCGCCACCCGTGCCATCGGGTGACTACGATCGGTGAGGATTCCGGTCGACTGACGCACCAGGGAGGGCCCGGATGGACGCGGAACTACCGGCGCTGCGGCTGAAGCTCTACATCGAGTCGCTCCAGGTCCTGATGCCCGAGCGGCAGTTCAAGCTTCTGATGGATCTCCTGCGCGGCTATGCCGAGCTCGGTGGTGGGCGGATCGAGGTGAAGCTGGACGCAGAGGAACGGGAGCTGTTCACATCCGCGGTGCAGCGCGAACTGCTCGTTCTCCTCGGCCTGCTCGGTGCCCTGGTGCCCGGACACGAGGACCGCGCCGACGGTGTGGTGGCCGACCTCGGCGACGGCGAGCGGGCCAAGGGGGTCATGTCGCTCGTACCGCCGGAGGTCGCTTCCGATCCGGCCCGCCTGCGGGACATGCGCGACCGGCTTGACGCCGCCGAGGGCCGGCGGGCGAGCGACCGCGCGACGGTCGAGGGAATCGCGGAGGTGAGCGGGATGGCGGGGACGGAAGAGAACTGATCCGAGCGCGTTCAGCTCTGTGAAACCTCACCGGCGGTTGCCGGAGCCGGGACACAGGCCTCCCCGGAGGCCCGGGCGCACCTGCACCAGCTGTACCTGCCGCACGCGACCTGGCCGGTCGACAACCGCGTCGTCGGGCGTCGGCGCGTCCGCGTACTGTGGTGCCCGGAAGACGGGGAGGGCAGCGGTTGCGCAGGGTGCCGCCGGAGATGTTCCGGTTCACGACGGGGGAGAAGGCCGAACTCTACGGTGCGATCCTTCAGGCCTTCGGAGCGGCCAACGAGCGGCTGGAGACCGCGCTCGGGCTGGACGAGGTCCGCACCCGGCTGCGGACGGTGGGCTGGCTCGACGCGATCCATGACGACGACCTCCAGGAGGCGCTGCGCAAGCTCAGGGAGTGGCAGCTGCTGGACGTCGTCCAGAACCACGCGGAGAACTACCGCACCGCCGAGGAGTACGAGCGCCGCAACCTCCAGTACTCGCTGACCCGGCGCGGTGAGGCCGCGTCCGCCGGGGTCGAGCACGCCCTGTTCGTCCTCGCCTCGACGGGGGCGCTCCAGACGGCGGTGCTGGAGGCGATCACGGACCGGCTCGACGAGCTGTACGTCCTGCTGGGCGACTCCGCGTCCTCGGACCGTCGGGTCTTCACCACGCTGCAGGAGCTGGAGGGCCACCTGGAGGCGCTGCTGGCCAACACCAAGGCGTTCAACGGCGAGTTGCAGCGCCTGCTGCGCGCCGAAGGTGCGGACCTGGCGACCTTCCGCGAGGTGAAGGCCGCGACGGTGGCCTATCTCCAGGAGTTCCTCGTCAACCTCGACCAGCGGGGAGAGGCGGTCGCCTCCGCCGTGGAGCGGGTGGAGCGGTGCGGAGTGAGCCTGCTGCACGCGCGGGCGCTGCGGGGCGCCGAGCTGCCGCCGGTCGCCGACGGCGATCCCGCGCCGGCCTGGCTGGAGCGGCGCCGGGCGCGCTGGGAGGGGCTCCGGTCCTGGTTCCGGCCGGCCGACGGGGCACGGCCCCGCGTGGAGCAGCTGCACGACGTGGCGCGGCGGGCGATCGTGACGCTCCTCCAGGTTCTCGACCGGATCACCGAGTCACGGCGCCGCTCCTCCAGCGCCGTCCAGGACTTCCGGGAGCTGGCCCGCTGGTTCGCCGCCGCGCCCACCGAGGACGACCTGCACCGCCTCTGGTCGGCCGCCTTCGGTCTGGGGTCGGCCCGGCATGCCCATCTCGCCCACCCCGACCCGGAGTTGGTGCCCTCCTCGGGCAGCTGGGCCGAGGCTCCGCCGGTGGAGGTCTCGGCGCTGCTGCGCACCAGCGGCCGCACCGAGCGGTTCACCCGCACCGGGAAGGTGCGCGACATCGGAGGCATCAAGGCGGCCCGGGCCGAGCGGGCCCGGAAGGAGCGGGCCGAACTCGAAGCGGCCTGGGACGTTCTGGGAACCGACGGCCCGGTGCGGCTCTCCGACCTGCGCGTGCTGGACCACACCGTCTTCGAGCGGCTGCTCGACCTCCTCGGCCGGGCGCTGGCCGTACGACCGGACGCCGGCGGGGCACGTCGGGCGGTCACCTCGGACGGCCGCGTGGAGATCGTGCTCCGGCCTTCTCCCGAGGGCGGACGGGCCGTCCTGCGGACCTCCCACGGCCGGTTCGAAGGGCCCGACTACCTGGTGGAGATCCGGAGCCCGAGCGCACTGCGGGCGGTCGTCCGGGAGGACAGCGCATGAACACCACCAGGAGCGGCACATGAGCACCCTCGCCAACCAGCTGGTCCTGGCCGAGCGGCAGGACATAGCCCGAGGCATCAGACTGCTCCTCGGCCTGCCGCTGATCACCGAGCGCGGTGACCCGCCCGCCTTCGAGCTGATCCGCCGCCGTCAGGATCCGCTGACGAAGTGGTTCGACTACAACTGCGGCTGGCAGCTGGTGGTGGAGCCGCGCCTGGGGTATGCGCGTCTGCTCAAGATCCGGACCGTGCCCGACGCCTCGCGCCCCGCCCGTCGGCTGCGGTCCGGCAAGGCCCCGTTCGACCGCCGCCGTTACACGCTGCTGTGCGTCGTCGCGGCCGAGCTGCTTCCGGTCCCGGTCACGACGGTCGGCCTGCTCGCCGACCGGGTCGTCCACGCCTGTGCCACCGACGAGGCACTGCCGCCCTTCGACACGGCGAGCAGGTCCGAGCGCATGGCGTTCGTGGACGTGCTCAAGCTGTTGGAGGCCTACGGCGCGCTCCTCACCGTGGACGGCGTCACGGAGAGCTTCGTCGACTCGGCGAAGGCCAAGGTCCTCTACCGAGTGGACGCCACCGTCCTGATGCGCCTGCTCGCCGCGCCCGTCGGCCCGTCCCGGCTGGCCGTTCCGGCGCAGGACGTGCCGCTGCGCTTCGAGGAACTCCTGCGGGGCACGGTGCGCGAGAGCCGGTACGGCGGGGCCGACGCCTCCGACGCGCAGCGCAACCTCCGGCTCCGGCACTCGGTGCTCCGGCGGCTCCTCGACGATCCCGTCCTGCACCACGACGAACTCGGCGCCGACGAACTGGCCTACCTGGCCTCGCCGACGGGGCGCCAGATCGTCAAGCGCGCCGCCGAGCAGGGCGGCTTCGTGCTGGAGGAACGGGCCGACGGCCTGCTGCTCGTGGACCCGGAGGCCATCGCCACCGACAGCCGCTTCCCGGACGACTCCGCGACGGCCCGCGTCGCCGCCCTGCTCCTGCTGGAACCGCTGACGGCCGCCCCGGACGGGCTGACACCGGAACAGCTCGAGGCCGAGGCGAACACGCTGCTGCGGCGCTTCCCGCGGTGGGCGAAGGGTTACCAGTCCGAGGACGGCGCCCAGCGGCTCACCGCCGACGCCCTTCGTGTCCTCGACGACTTCGGCCTGGCCCGCCGGATCGGCGACCGCACCGTTCCCCGGCCCGCGGCGTTCCGGTACCGCACCACCGTGACCGACGGTCCCGCAACCTGACCAGGGAAGACCTCCGATGACCGTGACACAGCCACCGCAGAGCCCCGTGCCCCCGACGGCGGCCGCAGCCGTGCGATGGCGGCCCGCCAGGGCGGGCATCCTCAACGTCTGGCGCTACTACGACGAGACCTTCACCTTCCACAAGGGCCGGCTGCTCCTGCGGGGGCAGAACGGCACCGGCAAGTCGAAGGCGCTGGAGGTGCTCCTGCCGTTCCTGTTCGACGCGAGCCTGCGACCCAACCGGCTGTCCACCTTCGGCGGCTCCGAGCGCACCATGCACTGGAACCTGATGGGGGAGGGCACCACGGGCAAGACCCGCGTCGGGTACGTGTGGCTGGAGTTCGTCCGCGGTGACGGCGATCCCGGGTGGTTCACCTGCGGCGCCAGGCTCCAGGCCAGCGTGCACACCCCCGGTGTCACCGTCGACTACTTCACCACCGGCGCGCGGATCGACCGCCCCGGAGGTCTCTCCCTGGTCAACGACGCGGGCCAGCCGCTCACCCGCGCCGCCCTGGCCGAAGCGCTGCACGGCCGGGGCGAGTTGCACGGGTCACCCACCGACTACCGCAACACGGTCCGCAGCACGCTCTTCCCCGGGCTGAGCGAGCAGCGCTTCGACGCCCTGATCACCGCGCTGCTCCAGCTCCGCACCCCCAAGCTCTCGGAGCGCCTGGATCCGTCGCTGCTGTCCTCGCTGCTCTCGCGGGCGCTGCCCCCGCTCGGCCAGGGCGAGATCACCGAACTGGCCGAGGGTTTCGAGCGCCTCGACCGCCAGCGCGAACACCTGAAGACACTGGACGACGAGGTGGCCGCGGCCACCGCCGTCGCGAACCAGCAACGCGGCTACGCCCAGCGCGTCCTGCGTGCCGGAGCAGCCGGTCTCATCTCCGCGACGACCGAGATGGACAACCTCGCCCGCCTCGCGAGGGAGAGCGGGGAGGCGCACGCGGGAGCCGTGCGTGAGCGCGACGAGAGCAACCGGACGCAACAGGAACTCGAACACGGGCGGCAGGAGATCGAGGGCGCCATCGAGGGGCTGCTCGACTCCGAGGTCTACCGGCAGGGGGAGGAGCTCGACCAGCTCCGTCGTAGGAGCGAGCAGGCCGACCAGACCGCCGCCCGGGCCCGTACCGCCGCCGACCGGAAGGTTCGGGCGGCCGACGAGGACGCGGGGCGTGCCGACGATGCGCGGCTGCGTTCCGAACAGCGGGCCGAACAGACCCGGGCCGCTCGCGAGGAGGCACGTGGCGCGGCGCGGCGAGCAGCCATGGAGTCCGTCTGCGCCGAGGTGCAGACGGTGCTCGGCACCGCACCGGGTCCGTCGGGGGAGAACGAGGAGCAGGGGCGTACGGCGCGCCGTCTGCTGCGCGGCGCGGTCGTCTCGCGGCACCACCAGATCGCCGACGTCCGAGCCGCCGTCGAGCGCCACGAGCGGTCCCTCGCGGGCCGGACGACGGCGGAGCAGCACCTCGACTCGGCGCGCGAACGGCTGACCGGGGCGACCGCGAAGCGCGAGGGGAACGCCCGCGCCTACCAGGCCGCCGTCGACGCCCACGCCGCCCTGTTGCGTCGTTGGGCGAGGGAGGACTGCGCGGAACTCTCGATCGACGACGCCGAGGAACTCGCGTCCAGTGCCGCCGTCGAGACTGATGTCCTCGTGCTGGTCGAAGCCGCGGCCCGGGCGGCGGAGAGCTCCATCACCGCCGACGAGACGACCGCGCGCGCCGGCCGGGACGACGCCCGCGCCGGGCGTGACCGGGTCCTCCGGGAACTGGAACGCATCGCGACCGCGGCCGATCTCCCGCCGGTTCCACCACGGACTCGCACGGCCGACCGGTCGGTCCTGCCGGGGGCGCCACTGTGGCGTCTGCTGGCCTTCCGGCCGGACGTTCCGCCCGCCGATCAGGCCGGCGTCGAAGCGGCCCTCGAAGCGGCCGGGCTGCTCGACGCCTGGATGACCCCCGACGGCGGTCTCGTCGTCGCAGGGCACGACGTCCTGGCCGATCCGGCAGCGGCCGCGCCCGCACCCGGCCCCTCGCTGCTCGACGTCCTGGCTCCGGAACCCGACGGCCCGGTGCCGCCCGCCCGGGTGCGGCGGCTGCTCGCCGGTGTCGCCTACGGCCCCGCACTGACGACGGACCACCCGGCAGTCGTGGGCGCCGACGGAAGCTGGCGGCTGGCGATGGCGGTCGGCTCCTGGGCCAAGGAGGAGTCCAGCCACATCGGCGCCGCGGCCCGGGAACGCGCGAGGCAGCGGCGGATCGCGGAACTCACCACCGAACTGGCCGAGGCCGACACCGCCGTCGTCGGCTACGAGACGCGGCTGCACGCCCTCACCGACCGCCGGAAGCGCCTCGAAGCCGACCTCCGCTCCCGGCCGCACCACCGGGACGTGGAGGAGGCCAAGGGCGGCTGGGACCGGGCCGAGTCCGAGGTGGGCGCTCGGGAGGACGCCGTGCGGGAGGCCGTCGAACAGCTCGCGCGGCAGGAGAAGGCGGTCGCGGACGCGCTGCGCGTTCTCGCCGTCGCCTCCGCCGAGCATGCCCTGCCGACCGAACATGCCGCCCTGGACAAGACCGCCGCGGCCGTCGAGGCGCTGCGCGAACAGGCCGACGTCTGGCTCGACGCCCATCTCGCCTGGACAGCCGCCGACCAGGCCTGGCACTCCGCGCGCGGCCATGCCGAGGCATCGAGGGGGGCTGCGACCGAGGGCCTGGCGGAGGCCGAGACCGCCGAGGCCGCCGCCCGTGGGCTCCGCTCCACGCTCCGGGCGGTCGAGAGCACCGTCGGTGAGGACTACCGCGAAGTGGCCGCCCGCATCAGTGACTTCCGGAAGTCCCTCGACCGCGTTCGCCGCGACCTCGAATCCGGCACCCAGGCACTTCTCGCGCTCGAAGGCCGCATCGGCGCGCTCGGCGCCACCGCGGCCCAGGACGAGGCCCTGCACGACAGGGCCGTCGAGGCCCGGAACGAGGCCGCCCATGGCTTCCGGCGCCTGTGCGTCCTCGGATTCCCCGAGGACGCGGGCCTCGGGCTCGTCCTCACCTCCGCGGACGGCACCCGCGCCACCCTCGAAGCGGCGCGCGAGACCGCTGCCGCGTGGCCCGACCTGCCGCACGGCACCAGGAACCTCGGTGACTCCCTGAACCGTCTCTCCGAGGCCGTCCACCGAGCCCGCCAGAGCCTCAGCAGCCGCGCCGACCTCGAGCTCGAAGCGGAGGAGGACGTCCAGGTCCTCACCGCCACCGTCGACGGCATCCGGGTCGGCGCGACCGGCCTCCTCGTCATCCTCACCGGTGAGCGTGACCGCGGTCAGGACGACATCACCGCAGCCGAACGCGGCCTCTTCGACCGGACCCTCACCGGCGACACGCGCCGCCACCTCGCCTCCCGGATCCGTCAGGCCGGTGAACTCGTCGAGCGGATGAACGGCCACCTCGAAGGGATCCGCACTGCCTCGCGGGTGGCCGTCCGACTGGTGTGGCAGATCCACCCCGACCTGCCAGCCGGTACCCGGACGGCCCGTGAGCTGCTGCTCAAGGACCCGGCGCGGATCACCGAAGCCGACCGCGAGGCCCTCCACGCCTTCTTCCGGGGCCGGATCGAGGAAGCGAAGACCCGCAACACGGCGGCGACCTGGGAGGAGCAGCTCGCCGAGGTCCTCGACTACACGGCCTGGCACCAGTTCGTCGTCAAACTGGACCGCGCCAACGGCTCCGGGTGGCAGCTGCTCACCAAGAAGCTCCACGGCGCGCTCTCGGGCGGCGAGAAGGCCATCGCCCTCCACCTGCCGCTGTTCGCCGCCGTGGCCGCCCATTACGAGGCGGTGCCGGAGTCTCCGCGGCTGATCCTGCTCGACGAGGTCTTCGTCGGCGTCGACACCGTCAACCGCGGGCAGGTCTTCGGCCTCCTCGCGGCACTCGACCTCGACCTGGTGCTCACCTCGGACCACGAATGGTGCACCTACCGGGAGCTCTCCGGCATCGCCGTCCACCAGTTGATCACCGGAGGTGACGGCGACGACGCCGTCACCAGTGCCCGTTTCACCTGGACGGGCACCGACCTGCTGCCCGACGAAGCCGACACGGAAGAACCGGCATGACGGACCGTCACCCCCTCGACCTCCCCGAGCTCCGACCCCTGTGGTCGGCCGTTCACAGCCGTCTCTCGACCGGTCGCCCCGTCAGCCGGGTACGGTCCGGACCACTCGACGAGGCGGGCCGGGAGGCACTGGCCGACCTCCTCGGGCTCGACCGGCTCCCCGGCGCCGAACCGACGATCCCCCTCGCCGGGCTCGACAGTGCCGTGCTGGACGCCTGCGGCCGACCCGTCCGGGACGTGGTGACCGCGATCCTCGGCCCGATCCACGACCGGGCCGCCGAGCGCCACCACAGGACCGGCCAACGCGAGGCCCTGTGGGCGTGGTTGGCCGGCCACGAGGTGGTCACCGTCCAGCCGGCCCTGCTGGACTGGGTCGGCCACCTGCGGGCCGGCGGCCTCGTCGACGGCTCACCCGAGCGGACCCGGGGCCTGCTGACCGCCGCGCTGACCGTCCTTCACGCACTCCCAGCCGACGGTGAGCCACTACCGGTCCTCGCCGCCCGCCTCCTCGACGGCGACTCCCACGCCCTCGACGACGGGACCCGGCTGTCCTCGCTCGTCCTGCGTGCGCTGGCGGTGCTGTACGGCACCGATGTGCCAGACGCCGCCGAGGGACGACGCGCGCTGTGGAGCCGAGCCGGCGTGGCCGACGACGAGCTGTCCGCCGCCGTGCTCGCCGCGGGTCTCCGCCCCGTGGGAGAAGGGCCGGTTGCCATGATCTCCCGCATCTGCGCCGGAGCCGGCCACCCCGTCAGCCTCACCCTCGCCCAACTGCGCACACCCGGTGAGTTCACCGGTCCCGCAGGACCCGTGCACATCACCGAGAACCCCAGCGTGCTCGCTCTGGCCCTGCGCCGCTTCGGCTCGCACTGCCCGCCGCTGGTCTGTACCTCCGGCTGGCCCAACACCGCCGTGATCCACCTGCTGCGCCGACTCGCCGACGACGGCGCGTCCCTGCACTACCACGGCGACTTCGACGGCGAGGGCACCCGCATCGCCGCTCACGTCATGGCCAGAACCGGTGCCGCACCCTGGCGGATGACAGCCGACGACTACCGGGCCGCCGCACCGCGGGTTCCCTTCGGCCCTGATCCGGGTCGCTTGACGCCGGCGCCGTGGGACCGCTCGCTCATCGACTCCATGACCGAGTCGCGCACCGCAGTGGTCGAGGAAGTGGTTGCCGATCTCCTCCTCGACGACTTGGCAGCGCACCTGCACGGATAGGACGACGGCCCGTCCGACGGGCCGAGGGCTACCACCGGCGCTTCGGCCTCGTCCATGCCGGTCGAGCGGGCCGGGGCTCCCCGCCGGCCGGCGGGG
>NZ_JBHVEU010000082.1:0-24544 GCF_042802075.1 Kitasatospora sp. NPDC057518 | reverse complement strand
TTTCGTCTTTTGCATCTTGCGGGGGGTTTTTTTTTTTTTATCCCCCCCGCCCCCGGCCGCCGTGTCCGCGCCGGCGGCCGGGACGCTGGCCCCCCCCGGGCCGAGGCCCCTACCGCCGAGCCGGGAGCGCCAGGAAGGCTAGCCCTCCGGCCACGACGGCGAGCCCGCGACGGCGACTCGGCCTTGCGGACCGTGTGTGGCGCCCCGGGCAGGTCGAGTAGGAACGGCACGGACGACGAACCTCAGCGGGCGGACGGCATCGGTCAGTTCACCGACAGACCTGCGCCCCCACAGGCGATCCGGGACAGCAGCCGGGGAAAGTGCCCGGCCACATCGCGCGGTTGTCCCCTCGGCAGCGTTCCTGCAGTGCGAGCACCCCCGGGGCCGCTACCGGCGGGCTGGGAGGGCCAGGAAGGCCAGGCCTCCGGCGAGGATGGCGAGGCCGTACCAGGAGGCGGTGGGCAGGTGTTCGTCGAGGGCGGCTACGCCGAGTACTGCGGCGACGGCGGGTTCGGCGAGGGTCAGGGTGGTGGCGGTCTGGGCGGTGGTGTGGCGTAGGCCGTGGCCGAAGAGCCAGTAGGCGAGGAAGGTGGTGATCACCGCGAGGTGCAGCACCACGCCCGCCCCGCGCGGCGTGAGCAGCCAGCCCGTGGGGCCGCACAGCAGCACCGGGAGGACGATCAGCGCTCCGCCGCCGAACATCGCGCCCATCACCCCGCCGGAGGGGTGTCCGCCGGTGATCAGCCGCCCGCCGATCAGCGAGTAGACGGCGTACGAGAGTCCCGAGAGCGCGGCCAGGAGCACGCCCGGCAGGTCCACCGTCGCGCTGCCGCCCGCGAGTTCGGGGCCGAGCACCAGGAGGGCGCAGCCGAGTACGGCCAGTGCGGTGGCCCCGGCCCAGCGTCCGCCGGGCCGTCCCTGTCGGGTGAGCCAGCCGAGCAGTCCGGTGAACACCGGCGCGCTGCCGAGCGCGATCACGGTGGCGACGGCCACGCCGGTACGGCTCACCGCCGGGTAGAAGGTCACCGGGTATCCGGCGACCGCGATGGCGCCGGCCGCGAGCAGCCACCGCTCGTGCGGCCCGCACTTCCGGGGCAGTACGCGGGCGGTGCGGTCGGTGAGGAAGAGGAGCAGCCCGCCGAGGACCAGCCCGGCGGCTCCGATTCCCGCGGCCGGGGCGCCTGCGGGTGCCAGCGAACTGGCCGTCCCGGTGGTGCCCCAGAGCACGGCGGCGGTCAGGATCGGCGCCACGCCGCCGCGCGGGCGGGTGCGGCGGGCGCGGCGGGGGGCCGTGGGGAGGGTGCGGGCAGGTGAGGGCAAACGATTCGGCACAGTCGTGAACTTCCGTCGTCGAAGACCGTCAGGGGAACGGGTTTCCGAGAACGGGCGCACGCCGCCGGCCCACGGCGGCCGCTGTCGGGCCGAGCCGGGGTCGTGGGGGGTCAAGCCACCGAAGCGCGCGCCCGATCAGGCGCTGAGCGGTGGCAGCACGACGTGCCAGTACAGGTTCACGCGTCGATGGTACCGACCGGCGGGCGTGAGAAGTCGGCCGGTCCGACTTCTCATGCGGCGAGGGCCGTTGTCGCGTCCTCACCCCGCAGGAACGGTCTCCTCGCGGCAGTCGCGGGGTCCGGGGCGATGGTGGCCGCCCGCCCCACGCGCCCCCGGGAGGCCGTCACGCCCCTCCCGGGGGCGCGTCTCCTCGGCCGTGCAACCACCGGCGGCCCGCCCTCGACTTCCGGACCGTAGCGGACCGTTCATTCCTCCCTACGCTGAGTGTCGACCCCATCGGCCCACCGGAAGGACCCGCTCGTGCGCCGCTCCAGCCTCGTGCTGTCCCTGGCCCTGACCACCGTGGTCGCCTCCGCCCTGATGGCCGCCGACGTCGTGAAGGACGAGCCCTACCTGTCCGTGACCCTGCCGGTGCTCCGCGATCCGAAGGCGCAGCAGTTGCTCCACCACATGACGGACCCGGTGCAGGAGTGGGTGGAGTCCCGGGATCCGGCGGCGGCCGGCTACGCCGGGACGGTGATCGACGCGGCGAACCAGCACGCCGACATCTACTGGAAGGGCGAGACCCCGGCCCAGGTCCGTTCCCTGCTCGACGCGAACGCCGCGGACGTCGGCCCCGGCTACACCGTCGACGTCCATCCGAGCCCGTACTCCCGCGCGGAGATGCGCGCCGCGATCGACCGGTTCACGGCCGCGGTGGCGCGGGACGCGTGGACGTCGATCGGCCCGCAGGAGGACGGCACCGCCATCGCGATCACGTACGCGCCGGCGCCGGCGAAGCAGCTGACCGGCGGCGACGCGACCGTGCAGGCGTACTCCTCGCGGGCCGCCGAGATCGCCGGGATGCCGGTGACGGCCGGCGTCGAGGAGACACCGGTGGCGCTGTCCGGCAACCGGCACTCCGACAGCGCGCCGTACTACGCGGGCGCCGAGGTGAACACCGGAAAGGCGTCGTTCTGCTCGACGGCGTTCAGCGGCTGGAAGGGCGGGACGAAGGTGGTGCTGACCGCCGCGCACTGCGGTGGCGGCCGGTACTACAACGGCACCGGCAGCTACATCGGCGACCTGGCCGCGGTCGGCAACGGCCTGGATGTCGGCATGATCGCGGTCAACGGGAACGGCGGCGGCCGGTTCTACGACGGTTCCTGGTCGGACAACGGCGGCTCGTCCCGGCACACGTACGGCGCCGGGCGGAACAACGTCGGGGACCTGATCTGCCTGAGCGGCGCCCAGTCGGGGTGGAGGTGCGACGTGCAGGTCAAGCGGGTCGACGTGGAGACGACGAACGACGAGGGCACCAAGATCAAGCCGGTGGACATCGCGGAGTCGAAGGGCGGCGACCGGCGGGCGGTCGCCGCGAAGGGCGACAGCGGCGGCCCCGCACTGGCGAACCCGTCCGGCCCGAACGGCGACATGGAGGCCCGCGGCGTCATCGTCGCCGCCAGGTCGGAGGTCGCCTGCCCGCCCGGATCGACGGCGCACCAGACGACCTGCTACGCGCAGGTGCTGTACGTGCCGATGACGCCGGTGGTCAACCAGATGGGCTTCTCGATCTCCTGACCCGGGAGGCCATCGAGGTGTCCCGAAGCGCGAGAAGTCGGCCGGTCCGACTTCTCGCACATCAGTCCCGTCTCGTTGCGGAGCAGCACCTGCCCCCTGCGGCTACCGGGCCGTTACGACCCGGCTTCGCCACCCCCGATGGCGAGCGCGAGCTTCCACATGCCGGTGGACGGATTGGTCTCGTGCTCGCTGCCGGGTTCCGCCAGTTGCTTCGCCCGGCTCACAGCCAGCCGCCAGTGCGGCTCGTAGTGGTCGAACTTCATGCCGGCCTTCTCGTATCCGGCCGGCAATACCCTGTCAAGATCCGGTACGAGTTCCCTGAACGACTGGACCTGGCGGCGATAGTCCCTGAAATGCAGCAGCAGCCACAACTCGAAGCAGGGATTGGAGAACGCGACCTCGATGTTCTTCCGGCGAGCCTCGGCCACCGCCTGCCCGAGGTCCTGGAAATCGTCGACGTCGAGGACGCACCACACTTCGTCGTACTCACCCTCAGCCTGACCGCGCAGGAACACGGCGTGATCAACGACCTGGGACGGCGATCTCGGATGCTTGACGATCCTCAGGGAGACCGCCGGGTTCCGGACGCTCGACTTCAGCCCCTGAAGGTAGTCACTCTCGGTCGCCTTCGCACCGCAGACCACCAGAAGCCTCTGCTTCGACTCCCGATGCCCCGCCCGCCTGGTCAGTGACGTGTCAAAACAGGGACGCTTGCGTCCGCTCGGCTTCGCCGCCCTTGCCATGATCGTCCCCCCGCGCCGCCACAGCGCTGGCAAAATCGTCGTCGATGTACGGCACGCCGCCGTAACTCCCGCCGAGGTACCGCCGCTCGCGGTTCTCCTCCTGGCGCGGCTTGAAGTCGGCGAGGGCGAACAGCTCCGTCTCGCCGTGCTCGTTCTTCTCCACGAACCAGACCTGGTCCCGCCGCAGGACGTCCTCGCCGTCGGTTCGGCCGAGCAGGCTGGCATCGTGCGAGGTGAAGATCAGCTGAGCACCGTTCGGGTTGGTCGCGGAATCCTGGAACAGCCCGATCAGGCGCGCTGTCAGGATCGGGTGGAGGCTCGAATCGATCTCGTCCACCACGAAGGTGCCACCCCGACGGAGCGTCCCCATGAAGAGAGGTGCCTGCCGCAGCAGGGCCTGGGTGCCCTCGGATTCCTCGGAAACGTCCATCCTGACGATCCCGTCGCGCCCGCGATGGCCTATCCAGGGGCGCATGACCTCACGCGGTCCGTGCTCTTCGAGTTCCTCCAGCCGCCACGGCGGAATGCGCGTACCGTAGCGCTTCCGCAGCTCTTCCTCGTCGAGCAGCACGCGCTCCGTGCCGCATTCCGCGATCCCGAGGTCTGCGGCACGCAGGAGCGCGATGAACTCAGGGTGCTGGTCCGGGTTTTCGAGGATCCGCGCTGTACCGATGCGGCCAGGGCCCTGCATTCGCCGGCTGAACTGGAGGCTTCGGGCGAACCAGTCGTACACCGGGCGGAAGTCGTCCTGCCGGGAGCGTGCCGCGAGGGACATGAAGAGGACGTTGGGCTCGGTGATGTTCTCGACCAGCTCCAGCTCTCGCCGGTGCTGCGAGTCACCGATCTCCAGCCCGTCGACCGAACGCTCGAAGATCTTGCGCTTCCTGCCGTGGGGGAAGCTGTGCAGCCATTCGTCGACCACCCGGTCGTCGTCCACGCTGAACCCGTAGGTGTAGCGGATCCCGTCGATCAGCAGGTCCACCACGTACCAGGACGGTTCCCCGCGCGCCGCCTCTTCGAGCCGGAAGGGTTGCCGGGCCACGCCCCCGTCCGGCTCCGCGTCGCGATGCGAGCTGACGACCATCCTGGTCATGTACGCCAGGGCATCGATGACGTTCGATTTGCCGGCGGCATTGGCCCCGAAGATGCCCACCACAGGGACCGCTTCCCAGTGCGTCCCGGGCGGCCGGTCCGCGTCGTAGACCGGGTTCAGCTGTAGGGATTGCTCGTCTCTGATCGAGCGGTGGTTCGCGACCCTGAAGTTCAACAGCATCTGTGATCCCCCCTTCGCGGGCTGTGGGGCCTTTCTGTGCAAGTGAATCGCGCAAACAGGCCTTGGGCAAGCGTCGACAGGCTCTCACACGCCAGTGACCATCCCGGGAGCCACAGACCTCCCACGCCGAGGCTCCCGAATCCGGCGCAGGAAGTCGGCCGGTCCGACTTCTCGCGCAGGCCCCTCAGGTGGAGAGAGGTTCAGCGGCGCTGATGGCGGCCATGGCCACCTCGTCGGCGAACACGGCGAACACGGCGGACTCGGCGAACTCGGCGCGAGCCGGCGCCACATCCGCCGCGAAGTCCTCGTCCGGCCCGGATCGCCGGAGAACGTCGTTCAGCGCGGCTCCATTGCCCGATGCGGCGGCCGCCCCGGGCGGCGTGAGTGCCGGGGCTGCTCGGCAGGGCTCGTGGTCAGCGCGTGGCCGGGTGCAGGCCGCCGATGGGCCATTTCGGGCCGGTGTCCGGGGCGCCCTGCCAGGCCCACTGGGTGTCGGGGGTGACGGTGATGCCGTAGTCGTACGGGTCGGGGCGGCCCAGCGCGTCCCACTGTGTCCAGGCGGCCAGCACCTCGTCGCCGAGGCGGCGCGGCCCGCCTTGGAGGAGCAGCGATCGGGGGCGGATCTCGGCCCACGAGCGGTCCCCGTCGTGGAGCAGGGTGGCGGGCCCGTCCTTGCCCCGCACCGTGGACAGCACGGCGTCCGGGACGGCGACGCGCAGCGCGAACCGGAGGTGCCAGTCCTCCAGGCCGGCCGGGTCACGGTCCAGTGCCCCGTGCGCCTCGGGTTCGGCACCGCCGCGCACCTGCGCATAGGCGGCGGGCCCCGTGCCCGGCTGGGCCGGACCGGTCCGGTCGCCCATGAACTGGGCCAGGCCGTGGACCCAGCCGTGTGCGGCGGCCCCGTCGTCGGCGACGGTGAGGGCGACGTATCCCAGTCGGCCCCAGGGGTAGACGATCCGTCCGCCGGGCCGCACCGCTTCCACCCAGGACCAGGGGACGGCCTCGACGGCGTAGGTGGCGTGCAGCCGGTCGACCCGGCCGCCGCCCGGCACCCCGCCTGCGGTGCCGTCGCCTGCCGTCACCTCGGCGTCGAGTCCGGCGGCCGCGAGCCGGGCTCGGGCGAACGCGGCCAGGTGCTCGTCGACTTCGGTGCCGACCACCAGGCCGGGCCCGGCCCGCCGGGCGGACAGCGCCGCCGTCCAGCCCTGGCCGGTGCCGAGGTCCCACACCCGGTGCCCGGGTTCCAGGCGGAGGCTGTCCAGCATGTCCGCGACAGCGGAGGGCGCGGACAGCGAGGAGGACGGGAGGCCGTCGGTGAGCCGGGTGACGGCGGCCGAGTGGACCCCGGAGTACAGCTCGTCCGCCCAGCCGCCCGGATCTACCGCGCGGTCGAGCGGTGCGTAGGCCCGGCCGTCCCACCGCCACAGCCGGTCCGGCGCGAACCGGTCACGGGGCAGCGCGGCGAAGGCCTCGCGCAGCCACGGCGAGTCGGCCGGCCACGCCCCGCCCTGCTGCATCTCCGCGTCCAGGCGCGTTCGGCGCCCGGCCAGGCCGCCGCCGTCGCCCGCTGTCACTTCTTGTGCTTCCCGTTGCCCGGCGGCGGCAGCTCGACCTTGCTGTCGGTGTTGTTCGGCGGCGGCGTTCCCTGCCCGGGGTCCGGCGGCTGCTTCTCGTGCTCACCCATCGCGGTTTCCCCTTCGGTCGGGTGCAATGGTCGGCGACCAATCTGGCGTGGCACCGCACCAGGCGGTAGAGGCGTGCGGGAGCTGCCAGGGGCGCGTACGCGTGTGTGTCCCGCCGGACCGTGCGAGGACCACCCCGGCTGGCGCGAGAAGTCGGCCCGGTCGACTTCTCGCGCGACCGGCGGGACCGGCGGACCACACGGCAGCGTGTTCCGCGGTTCGGGGTCCGCGGGGACGGGCGAGGCCGCCGTCCGGTGGCCGTCTCGCCCGCGAAAACCCCGGCGGGGCTTGCGGGCGCTGCCGTAGGATCCGGGCCCGTGCAGAGTGACGATACGACCGGGTCCGAGAGTGTCCAGGGAGCCGAGGAGCCCAGCGGCCTCCGGGCGATCTGGGCGAACACCCTGGAGCCGGTGGCTCCGCTGCCCTGGTACCGGCGGGTGCCCCGCAGTGCCGTGATCGCGGGGGCCGTGGTCGTCGTCCTGTTCACCGCGGTGACGGTCGCGGCGGTGACCGGGTTCGGCGCGCCGACGCGGCACCGGATCGTGCTCGCGGACCGGATCGGCGACCAGGTGCGGCTCCCGGACGACGACAGCGTCCTGACCCTGCGCGCCGACTACGAGCGGCAGATGACGGCCCTGCGGCCGTACCGGGAGCTGACGGTGGCCGGCTACGGCGCCGCCGGGTCGACCGAAACCACGCTGACCGTGATCGGGCTGACCGGCAGCTTCCCGGACGTCCGGCGGGAGCTGGACAAGTACTTCGGCACGGAGACGCAGACGGCGGGCGCCCCGTCGGACGACCCGGTGGTGGTCGGGCGCCAGGACTACCCGGCCGGCCCCCTCGGCGGCGCGCTGGACTGCGCGGTGATCGAATCCCCGGCCGTGCCCCAGACCACCTGCGCCTGGGCGGACGGCAACACCGTCGGCATCGTCGTCGACGAAACGGGCGCCGGCAAGCCCGGGGAACTGGCCCGGCGCACGCTGGACATCCGGGCGGCCGTCGAGGTCGAGGAGAAGGACTGATCGACGGTCCGGCCGGAATCGTCGGACACGACCTGGAGCCGCTGAGATGAAACCCAACCTTGTGGACCCGTCGACGGTCACCACGGAGATGGCCGTGCAGGTTCGCACCTGGCGGGTCGACGAGGAGTTCAGTTGGCGCGCCGTGGCCCGGGCCGCCACCGACCTGTGGGGCTCCGGGTACGGCAGCAACCAGCTGTACGGCCGGGACCTCTGTGCGGCCGCCGCCCAGGTGCTGGGCGAGGACCCGGACCGGGAGCCGTGGAACTGACCTCCACCAAAGCGGTTGAGCGCGAGAAGTCGGCCCACCCGACTTCTCGCGCGGCCGGTGACAGGACCGGCGGCGGGGCCGGTCAGTCCCGGTGGGGCTCCGGGGACCACCGGCCGAGCCACTGGTCGGCGCCGAAGGCCTCGAAGCGCTCCACCTCGGCGAAGCCCAGCTTCGCGGCGAGGCGCATCGAGGGGAGGTTGGCGGTCTGGGTGGCGAGCACCACCGGCTCGCCGGGGAGCACGCCGGTGAACCAGTCGAGGACCGCCGCGCACGCCTCGGCGGCGTAGCCGCGACCCCAGGCCTGCGGCAGGAACAGGTAGCCGAGTTCGGCCTGCTCACCGACCCGGCCGAGGCGCCCCGCCTCCTTGCGGAGCAGGACCTGGCCGATCGTCTCCCCGTCGAGATCGACGGCGAAGACCCCGGGGCTCCGGCTGGGCGCCCCGGGCATCTCGCGCTCGACCTCGTCCCGCGGCTTGGGCCCACCGAGGTAGGTGTTCACCTCCGCCGAGGCCAGCAGCTCGACGAACGCCGCACGGTCCCGGGCCTCGGGCTCGCGGAGTACGAGCCGCTCGGTCCTGATCGGGGCGGGCGGCCAGGGCAGCGGGCGCATACAGGTCTCCTGATCCTCTCGGGCGCCGGTTGCCGACGCCGTCGAAGATCAGGACGCGCTCCGGCGGAGCGCCAGTTGCGCGTCTCCGCAGGTCGCGGGCTCAGCCGTGCGGGTTGGCCGGGGTGGGGAGGGCGAGTTCGCACCAGACCGTCTTGCCGATGTAGCCGTCACCGCGCAGGTGGGCGCCCCACGAGGTGGCCAGGGCGGCGACGAGTTCGAGGCCCCGGCCGGACTCGTCGTCCGGGGTGGCCTCGCACGGGGTCGGGAGGGTGGAGTTCGCGTCCGAGACCTCGATCCGGAGCAGGGAGTCGGTGGGGAGGAGGATCCGGACACCGATCATCCGGTCACGCGGGGAACGGGCGTGGCGGCAGGCGTTGGTGACGAGTTCGCTGAGGAGGATCAGCCCGGTCTCGGCGGAGTCGATGGGCACCTCCCACTCGAAGGCCTGCCGGATGAACCGGATACGGGCACGGCCGGCGCTGCGGGGGAGTCGGGGGAACATCCACTCGACGACATCGGCGGGCTGAGTGAGCATCAGGGTCCTTGGGTGTGTACGGACGGCGTCACTCGGGAGAGCTGAGTTCGGCCATTTCACCCTTCGATCGTCGGCATCCAGGCATAGCCTCAGCAGTTACACCGCATGTACAACGACAGCTTGACCGCCCTGTGACCAGGGCAGGGAGGGGTACCGGCCGTGAGCGCGCCGAAGGAGAACCCGATGTCGTGGAAGTACTGCGGCGACCAGCTCAAGCGGTGGCGCCAACGGTCGGGCGTGACGCGGGAGCAGTTGAGTCAGGCAGCCAGCTACGACATCGAGAGCATTCGGTCGATGGAGGCGGGGAGGCGGCGGCCGACGCTCAAGGTTCTTCAGGCTGCGGATGAACTGTGCGACGCGCAGGGGATGCTGACAGCGGCCAACCCTTACCTGATGCCAGAGCCACGGCCCGCACGCAGCGATGTCTTCTTTGATATCGAGAAGGAGGCAGTTGCCCTCTACTTCTTCGAAGCCCTCCACATCCCGGGCTTGTTGCAGACCGAGAACTATGCCCGGACGCTTCTCAGCCTGCCCATTCCGCCCGTGGACAGCGCCACCGCCGAGAACCGCCTGGCGATCCGTCTCAAGCGACAAGAGAGGCTCACGGACCCCGAGGTACTGTTCAGCTTCACCATCTACGAAGCAGCCCTCCACACTTCCATCGGCGGCAGGGAGGTCATGAAGGAGCAGCTCCACCGGCTGCTTGAGTTCGAGGACTCTCACAACATTCGGATCCAGATCGTGCCTACCGGGCGAATCACCCCGTCCGGACTCTCGGGATCGCTCACGATCTTGGAGACGATCAACAACGAGCAGTATGCGTATGTTGAGACGCACGAGACGAACGCGCTCCACTCCGAACCACGACTCGTAGGTAGGCTCAGCCGACGCCACGCGATGATCCGCGCGCAGGCCCTGAACACGCGGGAGTCAGCACAGCTCATCCGAAAGACAGTGGAGCAACTATGAACGCCACCAAACCGTGGTATCGCTCTAGCTACAGCAACCACGACGGTGGCGAGTGCGTCGAGGTCGCCACCTCCCCCTCCGCCATCCACGTCCGCGACTCCAAGGACAAGGCCGGCCCGACCCTCACCTTCTCCCCCGAGGCCTGGTCCGCCTTTGTCACCTTCGCCGCCGAAGCTCAAGTGACACGAGCCGAGTGACCCCTTAATGGAACGGTGAGGTAACTACCTCCCAACCACCCTCGCACGCAGCACATATGACTTATCGTCACGACTACACCACAGCCGGTTCCCCCGTGTAGCGTGCGCACCAACGAAACAACCCCCGCCGGTGCTACCAACACCGAACGGGGGTCTGACCGGCACGATCGAAAGCGAAGTTCGATCCTGTGGCTACCCACGACGATACCGCCATGGCCACCCCTGGGTACGGCAAGCAGTCCGCCCCGGAGCAACTCCCCCGCTCCGCGCGCGACTTCGCCCACCTCCCGGCCCGCGAGGCCTACCTCGCCTCGCTCATCGACCATCTCCCCGACGGCGCCGCCATGGACGCGAAGACCCTCGCCGTCCTCCAGCCCCACTACGGGCAGATGGCCTGCCGCTCGGCCCTCACCAAGCTCTCCACCGCAGGTCACCTGCGCCGCGTCCGCGAGCGCCTCGACTCCCGCCAGTGCCGCTGGGTCTTCCGCACCTACTTCTCCCGGACGCCCCGCTCCGACGGCTGGTGGGCGCACTTCCTCTCCACCGGGGAGGCGTCAACGCCCGCCGCACCCGATCCCCCCAGGGAGCGAACGCTCAACCGCACCTCCCCCACCTCGGCCGCCTACGCCGCCCTCGCCGGCCTCGGCCTGGTCGACCCCCGCCTCGCCCTCTCCGCCACCGACTGCGCCGCGCTCGAACCGCTGGCCGCCGAGTGGCTGGACCGGGGGACCACGCTCCCCCTCTTCACCGCCGCGCTCACCGCGAACCTGCCGCCGGACATCCACAGCCCGGCGGGCTTCACCCGGCGCCGCCTGATCGACAAGCTGCCACCCGAACGTCCGCAGGCCCCGCGTCCCCCGCAGCCGGTCCCCATCCCCGAGTGCACCGACTGCCGCACCCCCTGCCGCCCGCACGCCCTCCTCGGCGGCCTCTGCCGCGCCTGCCGCAGCACCCCCGGCGCCCCACCGGCCGCACCACCCCGCCCGGGCGCCCTCTCCCCGGCCGCCGTCCACCGCCACGCCGCCCGCGCCAGGGGCGCGCTCCGGCGGGACAGCGCCCCGCCCCTGCCCCTGCGAGCCCCTTGATACCGAGCCCCCGGCAGACCTCGCCGTCACAGGCAAGCAGGCCCGTGATCATGAATATTCACAGGCGGCAGCGTTAACCTATGCAAAATCCAAAGGTGAACTACGTAACATGCCTTGCATTCGAAGTCATCTGGTTTGCCCGCATGCTGAGATCCATGCGATAGTCGAAGCAGCCCAACGGCGGGCGACACCGCACGCCGCCCTGGGTTGATGACTTCGGCGGGCCCGACCTGGCACTGCCGACGCCCATCGCGCGGCACGCACCCCCTTGGCCGGCGCGATGACTTGCAAGGGCCCCCGCCCGCCGGACCACGGCGAATCCGGGGGCCCTGCGCGTTTCCCCACAAAAAAAGCGCCGACCGGCCGGACGCCTCAGCCCCGCTCGCGCACCTTCAGCTCGAACCAGACGCCCTTGCCCCGCGGCAGCAGGTCCGCGCCCCAGCGGTCGGCGAGGTCGTCGACGACCCTCAGCCCCCGCCCGCGCTCGTTCACCGGCTTGGCCTCGGCGAGGATCATGCAGGGCAGCGCCCGGGAGGAGTCCCGGACCTCGATCCGGAGCCAGCCGGGCTTGCGGCTGACGTGCAGTCCGATGGTGCGGCCGGCCGCGTGCCGCACCGCGTTGGACACCAGCTCACTGGTGAGCAGTTCCCCGGCCTCCAGGTGCTGGTGGAGCTCCCAGGACTCCAGGACCGAGAGCACCAGCCGACGGGCCACCGGGCCCGACTCCGGCCGGGAGGGCAGCCGTACCTCGTTGGGCGCGGACTGGTCGCACAGTCTGCTGGAGTACATCTCCTCCAGCTCCGCGGAGGTGAGCCGCTCCAACGCCGAGAGCCCGCCGCCCTGCACGTCGATCCAGGACACTTCGGCGACCACGCCGGCCCCGGAAACCAATGACTGATCTGCTTCGCCCCAACCCGCCATGCGGACCATCATTGCGGAACGCAAGCAGCCGCGTACGGACAATGAGCAAACGATCTCTCCGCGTCGGCATATGCCGGATGCAAGAAGGGGTCCCCCCGGGCCGACTTCCGTCAATCCCGGGTTGACCCCTCCCCCACCTCAGCGGCGGTTTACCAGGCACTCCACGGGACGTTCCAGCCGCTCAGCCCGTTCGACGGGTCGAGCGTCTCCTTCCTGATCGAGTTCTTCACGATCATCACGTCACCGATCAGCGAGCCGTCGTAGAACTTGCCCGCCGACGTGCCCGAGCCGCCGCCCTCGACGTCCTTGAGGCCCACGCAGCCGTGGCTGACGTTGTCCTCGCCGAAGGTCCTGCTGCTGCTCCAGTAGTTGCCGTGCACGTACGTGCCGGAGTCGGTGAGCCGCATCGAGTGCGGGACCTGGAGGTCGTACGGCGCGCCGGTCATGCCGGGCATGCTGCTGGACTGCATCCGCACCACGCCCTCCTTGGACATGACCACCATCGTGCCGTTCCAGGTGGGGTGTTCGGGCGCGCCGGCGCTGATGTCGATCTCGCTCGACTGACCACCCTGTACGACCGTCATCTTGTGCGCAGCGGCGTCAACCGTCGAAATCTGGGACCGCCCGATCGTGAAGGGCTCGTCCCGGTCCGCGCCGTACACCCCGGGGGCGATCTCGACGCTCTTCAGCCGGTACTTGACGGTCACCTTGGTGTCCGGCGCCCAGTACTGCTCGGGGCGGAAGTCCAGCCGGCGGTCGCCGAACCAGTGGCCCTTGACCACGGTGCCGTTGCTGGTCTCGAAGCTGATGCCGCGGGCGACCTCGTCCCGGTTCTTCACGTCCTTGCTGAAGTTCACCGAGACGATCATGCCGACGCCGTACGTGGCGTTGTCGTCCACGTTGTCCGAGGCCTTGGCGAGCGCCGTCGGGGTCAGCGTGGTGAAGTCGCTGTCCGCCGTGGCGACCGCGCCGTCGGCGTCCGCGGCCATCGCGCTGACCCGGTAGGCGGTGCCCACCTCCAGGCCCGCCGCGGGCGTCCAGGAGGCGCCGTCGGCGGAGATCGTCCCGGGGACCTCCTTGCCGCTCTTGTCGCTCACCTTGACGGTGGTCAGCTTGCCCCCGGTCGCGCCGACCTTGAGCGCGTTCGGCGCCACGTCCACCGAGCCGGCCTTGGGCTCGATGCTCACCGCGGCCGTGGAGACCTTCGGCGCCTTGCTGCTGGGCGCCGCCTCCGTGGGCTTGGCGCTCGCCGCGCCGGCCGCCAGATCGGCCTTGGCCGCGCTCCCCCCGCCCCCGTTCCCCCCGTTTGCCCCGCTGCCCCCACCACAGGCGGCCGTCAGCGCCATCGCCCCGCCGACCAGACCGACGGCCACCACTCTGCGTATCGACCTCATCGTCGATTCCCTCCCTCAGAAGATCCGAGAAACTCCCCGTGGACCCGACGGACCCGACCGGTATACGCAACCGGCCACCGGAAAGGTTGCGCCATGCGCGGGGCTGCTCGCCCCGGAAACCGCGGCGGCCCGACCCCAACGAGTGAGGACCGGGCCGCACGACGGACGACAGACGCCGAAGGGGCCTACCAGGCGGCCCAGTCGACGTTCCAGCCGCCGAGCCCGTTGGAGGGCGCGACGGTCTTCTCCTTGGTGTTCACGACCTTGATCGGGTCACCGATCATCGAGTCGTTGAAGAACTTGCCGGCGACGGAGGAGTCGCTGCCGCCCTTCACGTCCTGCATCGACACGCAGCCGTGGCTGGCGTTCGTCTTGCCGAACGGGCTGGCCCAGTAGTTGCCGTGCACGAAGGTGCCGGAGGTGGTCAGCCGCATCGCGTGCGGCACGTCCTGGATGTCGTACTCGCCGCCGAGACCGACGGTCTGCGAGTTCATCCGGGTGACCTTCTCCTTGGACATGACCACCATCGTCCCGCCCCAGGACGGCGTGGCGTCCGCGCCGAGGGTGACCGGCAGGGTGGTGCTCTTGCCGTCCCGCTCGACGGTCATCTGGTGCGCCTTGGCGTCCGCGGTCGAGACCATCGACCGGCCGATGGTGAACGGCTCGTCCTTGTCCACGTCGCCGTAGATGCCGGGGGCGACCTCGACGTTCTTCAGCCGGTACTTGACGGTCACCTTGGTGCCCGGCGCCCAGTACGCCTCCGGACGGAAGTCCACCCGGCGGTCGCCGAACCAGTGGCCCTTCACCACGGTGCCGTTGCTGCTCTCGATGGAGATGCCCTTGACGACGGCGTCCTTGTTCTTGACGTCCTTGTTGAAGTTCACCGAGACGATCATGCCGACGCCGTAGGTGGCGCCGTCGCTGATGTTGTCGTTGGTGGAGATCTTCTTCTCCGGCGTCAGCGTGGTGAACGAGGTGGTGGACGCGGCCACCAGGCCCTCGCCGTCCTTCGCCTGGGCGTTCACCTTGTACGCCATGCCGACCGCGAGCGCGCCCGCGGGCTTCCAGCCGGAGCCGTCCGGGGTGATCGCGCCCTCGACCGGCTTGCCGTCCTTGTCGGTCACCTCGACCGTCGTCAGCTTGCCGTTCGAGACGGACACCTGCAGCCCGTTCGGCGGGACGTCCAGGGCACCGTCCTTCGGCTCCACGGCCAGCACCGCGGCCGAGGGCTTCGGCGTGGCCGACCCGCCCCCGTCCGCCGCGGCCGAGGCCGCGCTGCCGCCACCCGAACCCCCCGTACCGCCCGAACCACCGCCCTTGTCGTCGCCACAGGCCGCGGTGAGCAGCAGTACCCCGCCCATGACCAGCGCCATCGCACTCTTCCGCCCGTAGCGGTTGGTGGTGCGTATCGCGGTGCCGGCCGTCTTCCCCGTCTTCACGGTTTCTCCCCTCCCGGTATTCACTCTCTTGACGCGTTGAGTGCCCCCGTGAGTTGCACCGGACGTGGATCTTTCCGGGCCGGGCTGCGGGCGCGCCGGAGCAGGATAGCTAAGCCGTCCGAGTGAATCCTGAGAGGAGTCGGTTGACGCGGGCGTGAAACCGTGGTGAAGACAGGACGTAACGGGCGAACGGGACTTACGGCAGCGCCGAAGCGGACGAAGTGGCTGTCGGAGCGGCGGACGAAGCGGCCGCCCCCCGCCCCAGCGCGCTCCCCGCCACCCACTGCTCCCACGGCACGTTCCAGCCGTTCAGCCCGTTCTGCGGCGGCACGAAGTCCCCGGACGAGGCCTTCACCTCCAGCACGTCCCCCTCCAGGGTGTGCTCGAACAGCCAGCCCGCCGGGGAGTCCTTGCTCGCCCCGCCCTTGGCGTCGGACAGCCCGATGCAGCCGTGACTGGTGTTGGCGGCGCCGAACACCCCCGGGTCCGCCCAGTAGTTGCCGTGCACGAAGGTGCCGGAGGCGGTCAGCCGCATCGCGTGCGGCACGTCCTTGATGTCGTACTCGTCGCCCATGCCGACGGTCTGCGAGTTCATCCTGGTCACCTTGTACTTCTCCGACACCACCATCACCCCCCGGTAGGTGGAGTGGTCCCGGCTGCCGCCGGAGACCTTGAGCACCCGGACCACCTTGCCGCCCTGCCCCGCCCGGACGGTCAGGGTGTGGGCGTCCAGGTCGACGGTGGAGACCTGCGCCCGCCCGACGGTGAAGTGCAGCTCCCGGCTCTGGGTGCCGTACTCCCCCGGCGCGCCCTGCACGTCCTTCAGCCGCAGCGCCACCGTGACCCTCGTCCCGGCCGCCCAGTACGCCTGCGGGCGGAAGTCCAGCCGCTGCCCGTCGAACCAGTGCGCGGCCACCGGCACCGGCGGATCGGCGGTGACCTGCACCGCCTTCTCCACCGCCGCCCGGTCGGTGATCGGACGGCTGAACCGCAGCGAGACCGGCATCCCGACCCCCACCGTGGAACCGTCCTCCGGGGTGAAGAACGCCACGAAGGTGTGCGTCGGGGTGACGGTCGTGAACGCCGAGTGCTGGGCCGCCCGCTGCCCCTGGTCGTCCTCTGCCACGGAGTCCACGGTGAAGGCCGTCCCGAGCGGCAGCGGCCCGTCCGGCGCCCACTCGCCGCCGTCGGCCGCGATCGTGCCCGGCACCTCCGTGCCCTTCCCGTCCGCCAGCCGCACCGAGACCAGCCGCCCCTGCGCCACCGTCACCCGGACGGCCCCCTCGGGCCGCACGTCCTGCGCCCCGTCCACCGGCTGCACCGAGAGCACCGCCCGCGAGGGCGCCGCCGGGGCCGTACGCCCACCCGGCCCCACCGCGTCCCCGTCCGGCACGACCGGAGGCCCGCCGCACCCCGCCAGGACCGCCACGCAGCAGGCCACCGCCGCCACGCCCCGCGCCCACACCCGTCCACGGCGCCGCATCCCGGGGCCCTCCCACTGTTCAAGTCCGATGCCCGGAACAACGAGAACCCTCCCAACGAAGACACGCCGCCCCCGAAACCCCCGCTCCCGAAACCCCGGACCGCTTCCGGCCAACACATTCCGGGAAAGAGAAGGTGAATGGACCCAGAACACCCCGCCCAGGGAGGCCCCCGCCATGGCGTCAGAACAGCAGCTGAACCCCGGCAGCTGCCAACCCCTCGGCGCCCGCCACCACCTGGACCGCACGGGCCGGCGAGGCACCAACTTCGCCCTCTGGGCCCCCGCCGCCGAAGCCGTCGAACTGTGCCTGTTCGACGAGGACGGCCAGGAGACCCGCCACCACCTCACCGAGCAGGACGTCCAGGTCTGGCACGGCTTCCTCCCCGGCGTGCGCCCCGGCACCCGCTACGGCTACCGCGTGCACGGCCGCTGGGACCCGTGGACCGGCGCCCGCTGGAACCCCGCCAAGCTGCTGCTCGACCCGTACGCCCGCGCCGTCGACGGCTGTTACACCTCCCACGACGCCGCCTGCGCGGCCGTCCGCAACTGGCCCGAGGCGGACGTCGCCGACACCGTCCGGGACAACCGCGACTCCGCGCCGTACGTGCCCAGGTCCGTGGTCGTCCACGACGAGGACGACTGGTCCGACGACCGCCGCCCGAAGACCCCGTGGGCCGAGACCGTCCTCTACGAGCTGCACGTGCGCGGCTTCACCATGCGCCACCCCGACGTCCCCCCGCCGCTGCGCGGCACCTACGCCGGCCTCGCCCACCCCGCCGCCCTCGCCCACCTCACCCGCCTCGGGGTGACCGCCGTCGAGCTGCTGCCGGTGCACCAGTACGCCAGCGAGGACCACCTCCAGGCCCGCGGCCTGGTCAACTACTGGGGCTACAACACGATCGGCTACTTCGCCCCGCACGCCGGCTACTCCGCCTCCGGCTCCCGCGGCGGCCAGGTCGGCGAGTTCAAGCGGATGGTCCGCGCCCTGCACGCCGCCGGGATCGAGGTGATCCTGGACGTGGTGTTCAACCACACCGCCGAGGGCGCCGAACTCGGCCCCTCGCTCAGCCTCCGCGGCATCGACAACGCCGCCTACTACCGCCTCCCGCCGAACCGCCCGCGCGGCTACGCCGACTACACCGGCTGCGGCAACACCCTGGACACCCGCCGCCCCCAGGTGATCCGGCTGGTCACCGACTCGCTGCGGTACTGGGTCACCGAGATGGGCGTGGACGGCTTCCGCTTCGACCTGGCCGCCGCCCTGGCCCGCGGCGGCACGAACGGCGGCGACGCCGTCGACACCGACCACCCCTTCCTCGCCGCCGTCGCCCAGGACCCGGTGCTGAACCGGGTGAAGCTGATCGCCGAACCCTGGGACGTCGGCCCCGGCGGCTACCAGGTCGGCGGCTTCCCCCCGCTGTGGGCCGAGTGGAACGACAAGTACCGCGACACCGTCCGGGACTTCTGGCGCGGCGCCCGCCCGGACGTCCGCGAACTCGGCTACCGCCTCTCCGGCTCCTCCGACCTCTACCAGCGGGCCGGCCGCCGCCCGTACGCCTCGGTCAACTACGTGACGGCGCACGACGGTTTCACCCTGCGCGACCTGGTCTCCTACGACCGCAAGCACAACGAGGCCAACGGCGAGGACAACCGGGACGGCACCGACGACAACCGCTCCTGGAACCACGGCGCCGAGGGCGAGACCACCGACGAGCAGGTCAACCGGCTGCGCCTGCGCCAACTCCGCAACCTGACGGCCACCCTGCTGCTCTCCGCCGGCGTCCCGATGCTCACCGCCGGGGACGAACTGGGCCGCACCCAGGGCGGCAACAACAACGCCTACTGCCAGGACAACGAGGTCGGCTGGCTGGACTGGTCGCTGCTGGAACAGCCCGGCTGGCAGGAGCTGTGCGCGCTCACCGCCCGGCTGGTCCGGCTGCGCCGGGACCACCCGGTGCTGCACCGGCGGGCGTTCTTCTCCGGCCGGGCCACCACCCCCGGCGGCCGGCCCGACCTCACCTGGTTCACCCCGCGCGGCACGGAGATGACCGAGGCCGACTGGTTCGCGCCGACCGCCTGCCTCGGCATGCTGCTCTCCGGCTCCGCGCTGCCCGAACGGGACGAGGCCGGACGGCCGATCAGTGACGACGGCTTCCTGCTGCTGCTCAACGCGGGCCACGAACCGGTGGTGTTCACCCTGCCCGCGGCGGCGCCGGCCCCCGGCTGGGAGCCCCTGGTCGACACCGCCGCCGCACACCCCGACGAACCGGCCCCGGCCGGCACCGTCGTACTGGGCGGGCGCTCGCTGCGGCTGCTGCGCGCGCCCGCCCCCGCCACGTAGCCGGGGCTCAGCTCCCGGCGTGCCCGAGCTCGACGTTCTCCAGCACGCCGATCGCGTCCGGCACCAGCACCGCCGCCGAGTAGTAGGTGCTCACCAGGTAGGAGGCGATCGCCTTCTCGTCGATGCCCATGAAGCGGACGTTCAGGCCCGGCTCCACCTCGTCCGGGATGCCGATCTGGGTCAGGCCGACCACGCCCTGGTTGTCCTCGCCGACGCGCATCGCGATGAACGCGCTGGTCTGCTGGTCGGACACCGGGATCTTGTTGCACGGGAAGATCGGCACCCCGCGCCAGGTCGGCCGCTGCTTGCCGAGGACGTCGACGGTGGACGGGTAGACGCCGACCCGGTTGCACTCCCGCTCGAAGGCCGCGATCGCGCGCGGGTGGGCGAACAGGTAGTCGGTGTCGCGGCGCATGCTCAGCAGCTCGTCCAGGTCGTCCGGGGTGGGCGCCCCGGCGCGGGTCTGGATCCGCTGGTCGAAGTCGGTGTTGCCGAGCAGGCCGAACTCCGGGTTGTTGATGATCTCGTGCTCCTGCCGCTCCCGCAGGGCCTCGATGGTCAGCCGCAGCTGCTCCTCGGTCTGGTTCATCGGCTGGTTGTAGAGGTCAGCGACCCGGCTGTGCACCTTGAGCACGGTCTGCGCGACGCTCAGCTCGTACTCGCGCGGCCTCAGCTCGTAGTCCACGAAGGCGCCGGGCAGCTCGTACTCGCCCTGCCGGCCGGCCGCGAGGTCGATCTCCGCCTCGCCGTGCTCGTTCTGCGCCTGCGCCGCGTCCGCGGCGAAGCCCAGCAGCTGCTCGCGCAGCGACTCGGAACGGCCGATCAGCTCCTGGAGCACCGGCCAGGACAGTGCCATCGCGACCCCGGAGGTGCTCGCCTTCACGGTGTACGGCCAGCTGCCGCCGCCCTCGGTGATCGCCTCGTCGCCGACGTGGTCGCCGTCGGCGAGCGTGCCGAGCACCGTCACCTCGCCGTACTTGCCGGTGCCGATCCGGTCCACCTTGCCGTGCGCGATCAGGAACACCTCCTCGATCGGCGCCCCCTCCTGCACCAGCACCTCGCCCTGCGCGAAGTCCCGCTGCACGAACCGGCGGGCCAGCTCGGCCAGCACCTCCTCGTCCTCGAAGCCGCGCAGCGCCGGGACCTCCGCCAGCGAGGGGGCGATCACCGTCACCGCGGCACCGGTCTTGGCGAAGCTCACCCGGCCGCGCCCGGGCGCGTAGCTCAGCCGCCGGTTGACCCGGTAGGTCCCCGCGCTGACCTGCACCCACGGCAGCATCTTCAGCAGCCAGCGGGAGGTGATCTCCTGCATCTGCGGCTTCGACTTGGTCGTCGTCGCCAGGTTCCTCGCCGCGGTCGTGCTGAGGCTGAGCTGGGCCCGTACCTGCACGATTGCCGAGCCGGGGCCGGGGGTGGGCTCGGTTTCGACCGTCATCTGTGCACTCCTGTCACTCACGCACCACTGGACATCCGTACAGGACGTGTCATCGGCTCATCGGCAGGCGCCCGCAAGAGGCGCACGGCGCACTCCTACCTGCACGAATGGCGGCGCGCGCCCCCTAGTTCGCGCCCGCACCGCCCGTCCGAGTGGCCGGTTCTCGCCGGGCGCCACCGACAGGGGCGAAAAACCGGATGAGAAATGACGGCCCGTCTGCCTACCCTCACCGCGATGGCCGAGAACAGACAAGACCCCGAGAACCCGACCCCGGGAAGCCCCCAGAGCGACGGAACCGGCCCCGCCGGGCCCGGGCCGCGGCACTCCACGGTCCGCTCCCTGCTGCGCCTGTGGCCGTACGCGCGCGCCGTCCGCGGCCGGCTGGCCGTCTCGGTGACGGCCGCCACCCTCGGCATGCTCAGCACCCTCGCCGTCCCGGTGGTCCTCGGCCTGATCGTGGACGGCCCGCTCGCCGAGCACGACCTGGCCGGCCTCTGGCCGCTGGTCGGCCTGCTGCTGGTCCTCGGCACGATCGAGTCCGCGCTGTTCTACACCCGCCGGGTGGTGCTGGCCCGCCCGCTGGCCGGGCTGGAGACGGCGATGCGCGGGGACCTCTTCGCCAAGCTCCAGCGGCTGCCGGTCTCCTTCCACGACCGCTGGGGCTCCGGCCAGCTGCTCTCCCGGGCCACCGCCGACATGTACACCATGCGGCTGTTCCTGGCCTTCCCGCTGGTCTTCCTGATCGTCAACTCGGTGATGTTCCTGGCCGGCACCGTGGTGATGTTCACCCAGGACTGGCGGCTCGCGCTGATCGCCCTGGTGCCCGTCGTCCCGCTGTTCGTGCTCACCCGGCGGTTCGAGTCCGGCTTCTCCGGCGCCGCCCGGCTCGCCCAGGACCAGAACGGGGACATCGCCACCCTGGTCGAGGAGTCCGTCCTCGGCATCCGCATCCTCAAGGCCTTCGGCCGGCACCGGTCGATGACCGAGCGCTTCCGCGCCCAGGCCCAGGAGCTGCGCCGCACCGAACTGCGCAAGGCGCACCTGCTCGCCAACCTCTGGGCCGTCATCGTCGGCCTGCCGGAGATCGCGCTCGCCGGCGCCCTCGCCGTCGGCGCCTACCTGGTGGCCCACGACGACCTGAGCGCCGGCACCCTGGTCGCCTTCCTCTCCACCGCGCTCGCGCTGCGCTGGCCGGTCGAGTCGCTCGGCTGGCTGCTCGCCTACGCCAACGAGGCCGCCACCGCCACCGACCGCTTCTTCGAGGTGCTGGACGAACCGGACACCCCCGAGGCGGACGCCCCCGCCCCGGGCACCGCCGCGGCGCCCACCGCCCCGGACGGCATCCGGTTCACCGGCGTCCGCTTCCGCTACCCCGACGCCCCCGACGGCAGCCCCGACCTGCTGGCCGGCGTCGACCTGCACATCCGCAGCGGCGAGACGATGGCCCTGGTCGGCGCCACCGGCAGCGGCAAGACCACCCTCACCGCCCTGCTCCCCCGGCTGTACGAGGCCACCGCCGGCACCATCACGCTGGACGGCCGGGACATCCGCGAACTGCCCCGGCCGCGACTGCGCGAACTCGTCTCGGTCGCCTTCGAGGAGCCCACCCTGTTCTCCGCCACCGTCCGGGAGAACGTCCTGATGGGCGCCCCGGGCGCCGGCGAGGAACAGCTGCGCACCGCCCTCGACACCGCCCAGGCCGGCTTCGTCGAGAAGCTCCCGAACGGCCCGGACACCGAGGTCGGCGAGCAGGGCCTGAGCCTGTCCGGCGGCCAGCGCCAGCGCCTCGCGCTGGCCCGCGCGGTGGTCGGCGACCCGGCCTTCCTGGTCCTGGACGACCCGCTCTCCGCCCTGGACGTGCACACCGAGGCCCTCGTCGAGCGGGCCCTGCGCGAGGTCCTCGGCACCACCACCGCCCTGGTGGTCGCCCACCGCCCCAGCACCGTGCTGCTCGCCGACCGGGTCGCGGTGCTGGCGGACGGCCGGATCACGGCCGTCGGCACCCACCAGGAACTGCTGCGCGACTGCGCGCACTACCGGGAACTGATGTCGGGCGAGGCCGCCCTGATACCCGACGGCCCCCTCGCACCGGAAGGAGCGCGCGCATGACCACCACCGCCGAACCCGTACGGGCCGAACCCGTCGCGCCGGCCGAGGAGGAGCTGCCCCCGCCGCCGGCCGACGAGGAGGACATCCCCGTCCCACCCGGCGCGCCCCGGGCGCTGCTGCGCTCGCTGCTGCGCACCCACCGGGCCCGGATCACCGTCGCGATGGTGGTGATCCTGGTCCAGCAGGCCGCGCTCCAGTCCGGCCCGCTGCTGGTCGCGGTGGCGATGGACCGCGGCATCCCGGCGCTGCGCGAGCACGACTCCGGCCCGCTGGTCGCCGTGGTCGCGGCCTACCTGTTCTGCGCGCTGCTCAGCCCGGTGCTGCAGTGGGTCTTCATCAAGATCAGCGCCCGGGTCAACCAGGACATCGTGCTGGAGCTGCGCGGCCGGATCTTCCGGCACGCCCAGCGGCTCAGCCTGGACTTCCACGAGCGCTACACCTCGGGCCGGATCATCTCCCGCGCCACCAGCGACATCGACGCGCTGCGCGAGCTGCTCTCCGAGGGCCTCCAGGAGCTGCTGACGGTCCTGCTGTCGGTCTGCTACATCTCGGTGCTGCTGGTGCTGCTGGACTGGCGGCTCGGCCTGGTCTCGCTGGCGTCCTTCCTGCCGCTGGCCCTGATCGCCCACTCCTTCCGCCGCCGCTCGCGCCGGGTCTACCGGCGCTCGCGCACCTCGGCCGCCTCGCTGATCGTCCGCTTCACCGAGACCATGAACGGCATCCGCCCGGTGCAGGCCTTCCGCCGGGAGAAGGCCAACGACGCCGCCTTCGCCGTGGTCAACCGGCAGTCCGCCACCGCCACCGCGGACGGCCTGCTGGAGATCGCCCGCTACGTCGGCCTCTCCCGCCTCACCGCCAACCTGTGGTTCGCCGGCGTGGTGCTGCTCGGCGCCTACCTGGTCGTCGACGACGCGCTGGAGCTGGGCGTGCTCACCGCCTTCGCGCTCTACCTGCGCCGGCTCTTCGACCCGGTCGACCAGCTGGCGATGTTCCTGAACAGCTACCAGTCGGCCGCCGCCGCCCTGGAGAAGATCGCCGGCCTGCTCGCCCACGAGCCGACCGTCGCCGAGCCGGCCGAACCCGCCGAGCTGCCGGAGGCCTCCGGCCAGGGCCGCGCGGTCGCCTTCGAGGGCACCCGCTTCGCCTACCGGACGGGCAAGGAGGTGCTGCCGGCCTTCGACCTGCTGATCCCGGCCGGGCAGACGGTCGCGGTGGTCGGTGCGACGGGCGCGGGCAAGTCCACGGTCGCCAAGCTGCTGGCCCGCTTCTACGACCCGACCGACGGCCGGATCCGGCTGGACGGCGTGGACCTGCGCGACCTGGCCACCCCCGAACTGCGGCGCGGCGTGGTGATGGTGACCCAGGAGTCCTTCCTGTTCTCCGGCACCGTCGCCGAGAACATCGCGGTCGGCCGCCCCGGCGCCACCCGGGAGGAGGTCGAGCAGGCCGCCCGGGACATCGGCGCGTACGAGTTCATCGCCGCCCTGCCGGACGGCTTCGACACCGACGTACGCAAGCGCGGCGGCCGGATCTCGGCCGGCCAGCGCCAGCTGGTGGCCTTCGCCCGGGCACTGCTGGCCGACCCGGCGGTGCTGATCCTGGACGAGGCGACCAGCTCGCTGGACGTCCCCGGGGAGCAGGCCGTGCAGCGGGCCATGCGCACCGTGCTGGCCGGACGGACGGCCGTGATCATCGCCCACCGGCTCTCCACCGTGGAGATCGCCGACCGTGTCCTGGTGATGGACCAGGGCCGGATCGTGGAGGATGGCTCCCCACAGGAGCTGATCGACGGCTCCGGCCGTTTCGCCGCCCTCCACCGGGCCTGGCGGGACAGCCTGGTCTAGGGCCCCGGCCCCGGACCCCACGAATGTGCCCGTCCGGGTGCGCCGTCACGCACCCGGCCGGGCATTCCCCATTTCCCGCACGGAGGTACGCGGGCGGCCGCCCACCCGGTTCACCACCGGTG
>NZ_JBHVEU010000081.1:0-24643 GCF_042802075.1 Kitasatospora sp. NPDC057518 | reverse complement strand
CAGTGCGACGACCGGCCTGCACACCCTTGCTGACCCACACCCCTGCACGAAAAGTCGACCCCGCCGACTTCTGGCGTAGCTCCCTCTGCCGCCGACCCCACCCCTCTGCGCACGAGAAGTCGATCAGCCCGACCTTCCATGCACCCCTGGGGGACGCCCCACACGTCCCCCGCGCACGAAAAGTCGACCCCGCCGACTTCCTATGCAGAACCCGGACAAATACGACGGCTGGCCTACCTGGCCCCAGGTACACCCAGGCCCGGCCAGCCCGAAAGCGCACAGGAAGTCGGCCCAGCCGACTTCTCGCGCGAGCTCCTCCAACGCGGGCGAAGACCAGGCCACATAGCCTGCCGCCGCCCCCGCCCCTCCGCGCACGAGAAGTCGATCAGCCCGACCTTCCATGCACCCCTGGGAGAAATATGCAGACCGGTCTACAGATTCCGCCGACCCGCACCCCACCCTGCGCACGAAAAGTCGGCCCCGCCGACTTCCTGTGCAGCACCTGGGAAAATATGACGGCCGGTCTACATAGTTCTGGGCACAGCCAGGCCCAACCGGCTCGTAAGCGCGCAAGAAGTCGGCCCAGCCGACTTCTCATGCGAGCCCGTCCAATGCACGCGCGAGGGATATGACGGTCGGACTACATAGATCGCCGCCGGCCTCGCCCCTCTGCGCACGAGAAGTCGACTCCGCCGACTTCCTATGCAGCACCTGGTGAACCTCGACCTGGCCGGCCCGATCGCGCACAGGAAGTCGGCCGGGCCGACTTCTCGCGCGGGCCACCCCCGGTTCCCGTGTGGCGAATATGGCGACCGGTCTACAGGTTTCTCCGCAGAAGGGGTGTCGTGTGCAACTGCGCAGGAAGTCGGGCGGGCCGACTTCCTACGCGCGGTACGGGGTCCGGGTCAGTGACGCAGGTCAGGCGGCAAGGGGGCAAGGGGGTGCGACTCAGGAAGCGAGGTGGCAGGGGCGGGTCAGGCGGCGGGGGTGAGGGGGAGGGGGCGGCCTTCGGGGGTGAGGGCGATGGCCCAGAGGCCGTGGGTGGCGGGGTGGAGGGGGGTGGGGGCCTGGCGGGCGAGCTGGTGGTCGAGGTAGGTGACGGCGTCCTGGTGGTTGACGGCGTTCCAGGCGTGCGGGCGGCCGTAGGCGTCGAGGGTGAGGAGCACCGCCTGCGAGCCGTGGCCGGCGCGGCGGAGGTCGTCGGTGAGGCGGTCGAAGGCCGGGGCGCCGTCGCCCAGGTCCCGGAAGGGGGCGCCGAGTTCGCGTTCGGCGCGGTCGCGGCCCCCGCGTTCGCCGGCGTCGCCCTCGGTGGGGATGCGCGGGGCCGCGCAGGTGGGGCGGCCGGTGTAGCACTCGACCGCCGAGAGGGCGATCTCCAGGCTGTTGTTGGCCCGGCCCGGTTCGCGGTGGCCGCCGTCGTTGACGGCCTCCGCCCAGCCGCCGGCGGCCGGGTCGGGGTGGCGGACGGGCAGGCCGTCCGCGTCCCGGGGGGCGCGGCGTTCGAGTTCGGCCTGGTGCTCCGGGTCGACCGGTGCGAGCCCGCCCGGCAGACCGTACGGACGGCTGTCGGCGATGCTGCGCGGCCGGAACGCCGGATCCTCCGGCGGGGCTCCGCGCCGGGCGCGCAGGGCGAGTTGGAGGGCCATCGCGTGAGCGGTCGCGACCGGGACCGCGCCCCAGGCGAGGGTCGGGTCGGCGGGGACCGCCGCGTTCTCCCGCCGTCGGGCCTCCACCGGGTGCGCCTCGGGGCGGCCGATCACCGGGGTGGTCCCGACGACCGGGGGCACGGCCGGGGGCGGCGGCGCGGTGTGGACCGGCGGCGGTCCGACGACCGGGTGCGGCGCCGCGCCGACCGGGGTCCGGGCCACCGGCGCGCCGGTCTGCGGCCCTCCAGCGACCGGACCGCCGACGGCCGGCCCACCGCCCACCACGCCGCCGGGGCCGCCTGGACTGCTGGCCGCCCCCGCCCCGACGCCGCTGCCGAACGGGGCCGCCACGTTCGCGGGCCCGCCGCCGGTGCCCGCCAACGGCCCCGGCCCGACGGTGGCGACCGGACCGGCCGCCTGGTACGCGCCGTACCCGCCGCCGTACGCCGGGGTCCCGAACTGCCCGGGCACCCCGACCGGCCGGACCGCCGAGGGGGTCTCCGGCGCCGGGCCGTACGCGGGTCCTCCGGCGGACGGTGCGGTGACGGGCGCGATGGCGGGCGCGGGCGGAGCGCTCACCGAGTCCGTCCGTACGGCCACCGGCCCGCCCGTACTCCCGCCGCTGTGCGAGGCGGCCGCGGGCGCCTGGAGCGGGTAGTCCCCGTCCGACCAGCCCGCCGACCCGCCGCTCTGCCGGACCGGCGCGGCAACGGCCGGTACCGGCGGTGCCCAGTCACCGCCGCCCCCACCGCCCGTCGCCCGGTGCTGCCCCGGCGAGCCCCCGGCCACCACGGAACCGCCCGCCGACGCACCCACGGGAGCACTCGCCGCGCTCGCCACGTCCGGCCTGCCGACGACCGCCCCCGGGTCCGCCACCGCGACCGAGGCCACCGTCACCGCGCCCGGCGCCGTCGGCACCGTCGGCCCGTCGGGCACCGCACCCGCGAGCGGCTTGTCGCCACCCGGCCCGACCGCCGACGGCCCGACCACCCCCGGCCCGTCCGCCCCCGGTGTCAGCCCGGCGAGCGGCACCCCGCGGAGCGCCTTGCCGTCCTCGTCGGTGAGCACGGGCTGCCCGTGCTCGTCCAGCCGGACCGCCAGGTCCGCCACCCCGACCACCGGCTTGCCGTCCGGCCCCGGGACGACCAGCAGCCCGGTGGCGTCGGCCACCGGCGTGCCGTCGCCGCGGAGGATGACCGGCTGCCCGTCCGGGCCGAGGACGGGCTTGCCCTGCTCGTCCACCTTGACCGTCAGCCCGGGCACGCCGACCAGCGGCTTGCCGTCCTTCCCCGCGAGCAGCACCAGCCCGGAGCCGTCGGCGCCGAGCACGCCCGGTTCGCCTAGGGCGGCGGGCAGCCCGGCGGCGAGCGGGTCGAACGCGCCGTTGCGGTACGAGGCGGCGGTGACCTCCGTCCCCGACGCGCTGCCGAGCTTCAGCAGGGCGACCGCGGCCGGCTCCTCGAGCACGCCGGACAGGGCGTCCTTCATGGCGCGGCCGAGTTCGGCGAGCAGTCCGCCGATCTTCAGCGCGGCGGTCTCGACGGCGACGGCCGCCACCCCCGCCGCGACCTGCTCGGTGGCGGCGTTCTCCACCGTGGCCGCGAGGCCGCCGACGGCCTTCCGCAATCCGCCGACCACCCCGTTCCCGGCCACCTCGCTCCCGGCCACCCCGTTCCCGGCCGGGTCGCCGCCGGCCGCCGCCGCCGCGACCTTGCCGGCCGCCTCCTTGGCCTTGGCCGCCTGCTCCTCGGCCTGCCGGAGTTCGGCGGCGAGCTGCCGCAGGGTCGCGATGATCTCGGCCTTGCAGGTGTCCACGGCCCGCGCGGACGTGTCGAAGGCCCCGGCGACCAGCCCGACCGCGCTGTGCGCGTCGTCCAGGTGGCCCTTGCCGCCGCCGCTGAAGGCCTGCCAGTACGCGCCGAAGGCCTCGACCGCGTGGCCGGAGTTGTCGGCGGTGACCCGCCGGACGGACTCGCCGCAGCGGCGGGTGAGCCGGTCGGCCTCCTTGCCGAACTCGCGCCAGACTCCGGCGGCCTTGCGCAGGCCCTCCTCGTCGGCCTGCGGCCACAGCCGGCCGGTCCGGGCCAGCACCGGGACCAGTTCCTCGGGCAGTTTCCGGGACACGCGCTTCCCCCTTCGAGCCGGGCTTCGGGCCGGGTCCGTCAGACCGACATGTCCTTGGGGACGGCGGGCACCACCCCGGGGGTTGCCCCCGGCACCCCGGGAACTCCCGCGACCCCCGGCACCGCCGTCGCCCCCGAAACGCCCGGCACCGCCGTCGCCCCGAACCCGCCCGCCGCCGCACTGTCCGCGTCCGCCGTCCGCGCGGCCATCGTGTGCAGCCCGGCCCCGACCCCGGCCACCCGCCCGGCCAACCCCCGCAGCCCGCCGACGAGTTCACCGCGCGCCTGCCCGTACACGGTGGCGAACCCGCTGCCCGGCTGGTCCGCGCCCCAGGGGGCGCCGAGCGCGGCGAGGCCCTGCTCCAGGGCGGCGACGGCCTTCGTCAGTTCGCCGCCGAGCTTCTCGAACTCCCGGCCCTCGCCGTGCAGTTCCCACGGCTTGAGGACGAACTCCCCGCCCGCGCCGCCGGACGCCCCGGTGCTGCCGCCTGCCATCCCCGTACCTCCCGTAGCGGTCCCGTCGCGGACCCCGCCGCGGACCGGCCGCCATCCTAGGCGCGCCCCCGGGCCCGCCCGCAGCGCCCGACGGACCTCTTCACCCCGCCTTCACCCCGGCCGGCCCCGCCACCACCGACCCCGCCGCAAACCGGCCCCGACCCCGCCACCGACCCCGCCACCGGTCCCGCCACCGCGTTCCCGCCACCGAAAGCTCTACCCTTGCCGGGTGGCACCAGCAGAAACGTCCAAGAAGAAGTCCAAGGCGAAGCCCAAGGCCTCCCCCGCCCCCGTCGACCTCGCGATGCCGAGCCTGCGCCGCGAGATCCCGCGCGACGAGGTCCCGCTGGACTTCGCCCGCGCCTGGGTCGAGTTCGCCGACCCCGCCGACGAGGAGCAGGTCTTCCGCTGCGACCTCACCTGGCTGACCTCCCGCTGGTCCTGCGTCTTCGGCCAGGGCTGCCACGGCATCCGCGAGGGCCGCGGCGAGTCGGACGGCTGCTGCACGCTGGGCGCGCACTACTCGGACGAGGACGACGAGAAGCGCGTCCTGGGGCACGCGACCCGGCTGACCCCCGAGCTGTGGGAGAACTTCGCCGAGGGCACCGACGCCAAGGGCCGGATCGTCTCCGACGGCGGCATCACCATGCTGGACGAGGACGGCGACCGCCAGACCCGCCGGGTCGGCGGCGCGTGCATCTTCGTGAACAGCCCGGACTTCGCGGGCGGCGCCGGCTGCGCCCTGCACGCGCTCGCCCTCAAGGAGGGCCGCGAGCCGCTGGAGACCAAGCCGGACGTCTGCTGGCAGCTGCCGATCCGCCGCACCTACGACTGGATCGACCGCCCCGACGACACCCGCTACCTCCAGGTCACGATCGGCGAGTACGACCGCCGCGGCTGGGGCCCGGGCGGCCACGACCTGCACTGGTGGTGCACCGGCGCCCCGGCGGCCCACCAGGGCGCGGACGCGGTGTACGTCAGCTACCGCCCCGAGCTCACCGAGCTGATGGGCCGGAAGGGGTACGAGGTGCTGGCCCGGCTGTGCGAGGAGCGGATCGCCACCAAGGGCGACCGCAAGGTGGCCCCGCACCCGGCGGACCCGGTCAGGAAGTCCAAGAAGGACTGACCCGCCCCCCTGGTGCCCGCCCCCGGCGCCCGCCCTACGCGGCGGCACCGGCCCCCGGCGCCGGCCTACTTGTCGATGTCCCCGACCACGAAGAACATCGACCCCAGGATCGCCACCATGTCCGCGACCAGCGTCCCCGGCAGCAGCTCGGTGAGCGCCTGGATGTTGTTGAAGGACGCCGAGCGCAGCTTGAGCCGCCACGGCGTCTTGTCGCCGCGCGAGACCAGGTAGTAGCCGTTGATCCCGAGCGGGTTCTCGGTCCACGCGTAGGTGCTGCCCTCGGGTGCCTTGAGCACCTTGGGCAGCCGCTGGTTGACCGGGCCGGGCGGCAGCGTGGCGAGCTTGTCGAGGCAGGCGTCGGCGAGGTCGAGCGCGTTGAGGGTCTGTTCCAGCAGGCACTCGAAGCGGGCCAGGCAGTCGCCCTCCTCGCGGGTGACCACGGTGAGCACCTGCCGCAGTTCCTCGGAGCCGTACGCCAGGTACGGCTCGTCGCGGCGCAGGTCGAGGTCGAGGCCGCTGGCCCGGGCGATCGGGCCGCTGACGCCGTACGCCTCGGCCTGCGCCCGGGTGAGGACGCCGACCCCGGCGGTGCGGGCGCGGAAGATCTCGTTGCCGAGGACGAGGTCCTCGAAGACGGGCAGCTGCGAGCGCACGGTGGCGACGGCGGTGCGGACCCGGCCGAGCCAGCCGGCCGGCAGGTCCTCCTTGAGGCCGCCGACCCGGTTGAACATGTAGTGCATCCGGCCGCCGGAGGCCTCCTCCAGCACGTGCTGGAGGTCCTCGCGGCCGTTGAAGGCGTGGAAGACCGGGGTGATCCCGCCCAGCTCCAGGGGGTACGAGCCGAGGAACATCAGGTGGTTGAGCACCCGGTTGAGTTCGGCGAGCAGGGTGCGGACCCAGACCGCCCGCTCCGGGACCTCCATGCCGAGCATCCGCTCGACGGCCATGACGACGCCGAGTTCGTTGGAGAAGGCGGAGAGCCAGTCGTGCCGGTTGGCCAGCATGATGATCTGCCGGTAGTCACGGGCCTCGAACAGCTTCTCCGCGCCCCGGTGCATGTAGCCGATCACCGGCTCGGCGCTGACGATGCGCTCGCCGTCCAGCACCAGCTTCAGGCGCAGCACGCCGTGGGTGGCCGGGTGCTGCGGGCCGATGTTGAGCACCATGTCGGTGGTGCCCGCCGCGCCGGTGAAGTTCTCGGCTCCCGCCCCGATGCCGACCGTGGTCTCCCTCATGCCCCCAGAGTCTGCCATCCCGGCAGGCCCGCCAAGCTCACCGGTTCCGTGATGCGGACGGCCTGCACCAGCCACCCGAAGGCGCCCAGCCCGCCCGGGTCGGTCAGCTCGGCCCCCTCCCCCGCCCCGCTGAGCGCCCGCAGGTAGCCGACGGGGTCGCTGGTGGCCAGCGCGAGCGCCGGGCGCCCGCCGCTCACGCCGAGCGCCCGCAGCGCCTCCCGCTGCGTTGTCCACAGGCTGTGGAGACCGGGCACGGCGACGGAGTCCAGCGCGACGTGCGCGGTGACGTCGCAGGAGCCGTCCGGCACCGGCGCCACCTCCCGGCCGTCCCGGAATCCGGCGTACGTGCCGAACGGCGGCCGCCGCCCGGCGGTGTGCCCGTAGTCGACGGCGACGGCCAGGCCGCGCTCCAGCCCGGCCACCGCCCGCGCCCAGGCGGCGTCCCGGGGGCCGCCGAACTCCACGGCGTCGCCGGGCTCCGCGACCGGCCACCAGCGGCCGGCCCAGGCCGCGTCGGCCGCCGAGACCGGCTCGCCGAGGCGGGTCCCGCCGGTCGCGGTGTCCACCTCGACGTAGCGCAGCACCCCGTCCTCGTCGACCTCCCCGGCGTCCAGCGGGACGTTGTCCAGCCACTCGTTGGCGAACAGCAGCCCGGTCACCCCGCGCGGCGGCCGGTCCGTCCACAGGGCTGTGGACGGCAGGCCGGCCGGGCGGTCGGCGACCTCCACGCCGTACGGGCGCAGCCGCGCCAGCACCTCCGCGGGCAGTTCGGCCAGGACGCCGGTGAGCAGTTCGCCCCGCCCGGCCCCCATGTCGACCAGGGCCAGCTCCTCCGGACGACCGAGGGCCTCGTCAACCTCCAGCAGCAGCCGGGCCACCGCACGGGCGAACCTCGGCGAGGCGTGCACGGAGGTGCGGAAGTGGCCGGCGGGGCCCTCCGGCCTGCGGTAGAAGCCCTGCCCGGGGTCGTACAGGGCCCGTTCCATGGCGGGCGCCCACCGCATCCAAGTCATGGGGCTGGACGCTACCCGGCGCCCGGTCGACCCTCCCCATCGGATCGGGTGCTTCTCCGACCTACGGAGTAGGGCGGATCGCCCTACCGGCGGACCTGGGCACACGGAGCGACTGCCTACGCTGGACACGTGCATCGACTCAACGCCTGGCTCCGCCGTCACCCCATGGTGGTCGACGCCGCCTGGGCGGCGATGGTGCTCTTCGCCGGCCTGGTGCCGAACGACGGCCCGATCGACGACGGCTGGCGCTTCGACGTCTCGCTCGCGATCGCGGTGGTGCTGCCGCTGCTGATGGTCGTCCGGCGGCGCTTCCCCGACCTCACGGTGTCCGCCGCCGCCGCCATCGGCGTCGGCCAGGTACTCGTGGACATCTCGCCGGCCGGCTCCTCGATCGCCTACCTGGTCTTCGCCTACACCGGCGCCGCCTTCGGCCAGAAGTGGATCTCCCGGCTGGCCCTGACGGCCGGCCTGGCCTCCGGGCCGCTGGTGTTCTGGCAGATGATGCCGGTGAAGACGGTCTTCGACCGGGCCGGCGACGCCCACACCCGCCCGTACACCTTCGGCGAGGCGGCGCTGATCACGCTGCTGATGAGCACGCCGTTCATCCTCTGCTGGGCCTGGGGCCGGCTGACCAGGGTGCGCCGCGCCTACCTGACCGAGCTGGAGGACCGCGCCGCCCGGCTGGAGCGCGAGCGGGACGCCCAGTCCAAGGTGGCGGTCGCCGCCGAGCGCGCCCGGATCGCCCGCGAGCTGCACGACGTGGTCGCGCACAACGTCTCGGTGATGATCGTCCAGGCCGACGGCGCCGCGTACGTGCTGGACAACTCCCCGCAGCAGGCCAAGGAGGCGCTCGGCACGATCGCCTCCACCGGCCGCCAGGCGCTGGTCGAGATGCGCCGCCTGCTGGGCGTGCTGCGCACCGCCGACACCAAGGCCGAGGAGTACGTGCCGCAGCCGGGCGTCGAGGAGCTGCCGGAGCTGCTGGAGCAGGTCCGCACCGCCGGGCTCGACGTGGACTACGCCACCTCCGGGCACCCGCGCGAGCTGCCGCGCGGCGTCGAGCTGACCGTCTACCGGATCGTCCAGGAGGCGCTCACCAACGTCCGCAAGCACGGCGGCCCCGACGCGCACGCCCGGGTCGCGGTCGACTTCGGTGAGCGCGAGCTGGCCGTCCTGGTGGAGGACGACGGGCGCGGCAGCACCGACGAGCACCTGGCCGCCGGCGGCGCGGACGGCCTCGGCCACGGCCTGATCGGCATGCGCGAGCGGGTCGGCATGGTCAGCGGCAGCCTCGACGTGGGCCCCCGCCCCGGCGGCGGCTTCCGGATCCGCGCCGTCCTGCCGCTCAAGGCGGCCCACTAGCCCCGTCCGCCGTCCACCCCCCTCCAAGGAGTCCCACCTTGACCATCCGCGTGATGCTCGTCGACGACCAGGAACTGCTGCGCACCGGGTTCCGGATGATCCTCCAGTCGCAGGGCGACATCGAGATCACCGCAGAGGCGGGCGACGGCGCGCAGGCCCTGGAGCAGCTGCGGCGCACCGAGGTGGACGTGATCCTGATGGACGTCCGGATGCCGCGGCTGGACGGCGTGCAGGCGACCCGCCGGATCTGCCTCGCCGAGGACGGCAGCCCGCTGCCGAACGCCCCCCACGTGCTCATCCTCACCACCTTCGACCTGGACGAGTACGCCTTCGCCGCGCTCAAGGCCGGCGCCAGCGGCTTCCTGCTCAAGGACGTCCCGCCGACCGAGCTGGTGGCCGCGATCCGCGCGGTGCACGGCGGGGACGCGGTGGTCGCCCCGACCACCACCCGCCGGATGATCGACCGCTTCGCCGAGGTGCTGCCCACCCCGCAGAGCGCGCCCGGCTCGGACGTCCTCGGCCCGCTGACCGAGCGCGAGCGGGAGGTGTTCCTGCTGGTCGCCCAGGGCCTGTCGAACGGCGAGATCGCGGCCCGGCTGGTGCTCTCCGAGGCCACCGTGAAGACCCACGTCGGCCGGATCCTGGCCAAGCTGGGGCTGCGCGACCGGGTCCAGGCCGTGGTGCTGGCGTACGAGGCCGGGCTGATCCGGGCCGGGGCCGGCGACTGAGCCGCTTCGGCGTCCGGGCGCCCCCGTAGACTGGGGCGGTACGTCCGGTACCCGTGGAGCGGACTGGAACGGTCATTCAGGACAAGGCAGGACAAGGGTGGACGTGAATCCGTCCGACTTCGCCGACCAGGCTTTCGGCGACCCAGGCGACCCCGGCAACCGCCCCGCCCGGCTGGCCGTCGGCGTGGTCGGCACCGGCCGGGTCGGCCCCGCGCTGGGCGCGGCGCTCCAGCTCGCCGGGCACACCGTGGTCGCCGCCTCCGGGGTCTCCGCCGTCTCCCGCCGCCGCGCCGAGGCGCTGCTGCCGGGCGTGCGGATCGTCACCCCGCCGCAGGTGCTGGCCGCCGCCGACCTGGTGCTGCTGACCGTCCCGGACGACGCGCTGGCCGACCTGGTGGCCGGGCTGGCCGCCACCGGCGCGATCCGCCCCGGCCAGCTGGTCGTGCACACCTCCGGCGCCCACGGCGTCGCCGTCCTGGAGCCCGCCACCCGGGCCGGGGCGCTGCCGCTGGCCCTGCACCCGGCGATGACCTTCACCGGCACCTCGGTGGACCTGGCCCGGCTGGCCGGCTGCCCGTTCGGCGTGACCGCCCCCGAGGAGCTGCGGCCGGTCGCCGAGGCGCTGGTGGTGGAGATGGGCGGCGAGCCGGAGTGGGTGCCCGAGGAGGTCCGCCCGCTCTACCACACCGCCCTCGCGCACGGCTCGAACCACCTGGTCACCCTGGTCGCGCAGGCGATGGAGCTGCTGCGCTCGGCCGGCGTCGCCGAGCCCGGCCGGCTGCTCGGCCCGCTGCTGGGCGCCGCCCTGGACAACAGCCTGCGCTCCGGTGACGCGGCCCTCACCGGCCCGGTCGCCCGGGGCGACGCGGGCACCGTGCGGCGCCACCTGGCGCAGCTCAGTACGGTGTCCCCGGACATCCCGGCGGCCTACCGGGCGATGGCCCGCGCCACCGCGCAGCGGGCGCTCGCCAACGGAACCATCGACGAAACGTCGGCGGCGGCACTGCTGGACGTACTGAACGAGGAGAGCACTGATGGCACGCGGTAAGCAGCCGAACAAGCCCCAGCGGACGCCGAAGGTCCACCGGGCCGTCGTCACCCGCACCGTGGACGACTTCGAGGCCGCGTTCTGGCCGGACGAGCAGCCGGTCGACAACGCCGTCGTGATGACCATGGGCGCGCTGCACGAGGGCCACGCCGCGCTGATCCGGGCCGCCCGCAAGCAGGTCGGCCGCGAGGGCCGGGTCGCGGTGACGGTCTTCGTCAACCCGCTCCAGTTCGGCCCGGGCGAGGACCTGGAGCGCTACCCGCGCACCCTCGACGACGACGTGCGGCTGGCCGAGGAGCACGGCGCCGACGTGGTCTTCGCGCCGTCCGCCGAGGAGGTCTACCCGAACGGCGAGCCGCAGGTGCGGATGGCGGCCGGCCCGATGGGCGAGCGCTTCGAGGGCGCCACCCGGCCCGGCCACTTCGACGGCGTGCTGACCGTGGTCGCCAAGCTGCTGCACATCACCGACCCGGACTTCGCCTTCTTCGGCGAGAAGGACGCCCAGCAGCTGGCGATCATCCAGCGGATGGTCGCCGACCTGGACTTCGACGTCGAGATCGTCGGCGTGCCGACCGTCCGCGAGGAGGACGGCCTGGCGCTGTCCTCGCGCAACCGCTACCTCTCGGCGGAGGACCGCGAGCACGCGCTCGCCCTGTCCAAGGCCCTGTTCGCCGGCCGGGACGCCGCCGCGCAGGGCCCGAAGGCCGTCCGCGAGGCCGCCTCGGCCGCCCTGGACGGCGCCGAGGGCGTCACCCTGGACTACCTCGCCCTGATCGACCCGCACGACTTCTCCGAGGCGGCGGACGACTTCCAGGGCGAGGCGGTGCTGGCCGTCGCCGCGAAGGTGGGCCCGACCCGCCTGATCGACAACGTCCGCATCATCGTTCGGTAGTACCGCAGTAAGAACCCCCTTCAGGCATGCACTCACAGGAGGCGTGACCCGCAATGCTCCGCACCATGCTCAAGTCCAAGATCCACCGGGCCACCGTGACCCAGGCCGACCTGCACTACGTGGGATCCGTCACGGTGGACGAGGACCTGCTCGACGCCGCCGACCTGCTCCCCGGCGAGCTGGTCCACATCGTCGACATCGACAACGGCGCCCGGCTGGAGACGTACACCATCGCCGGCCCGCGCGGCTCCGGCGTGATCGGCATCAACGGCGCCGCCGCCCGCCTCGTCCACCCGGGCGACCTCGTCATACTCATCGCCTACGGGCAGATGGACACGGCCGAGGCCAAGGGCTACGAGCCGAAGATCGTCTTCGTGGACAAGCAGAACCGGATCACCGGCCTGGGCGGGGACCCGGCGGAGGCCCCGGAGGGCAGCGGACTGCTCCGGGGTGACAGGGCGTACGGTGACGGCAACGGCGCGGCCGACGCCGTCTCGCGCTGAAGGAGCCAGCCACCCATGTCCACGCACCGCCTCACCGCACCGGCCCCCGGCTGGACCGCCGCCACCGACGTGGTCGTGGTCGGCTCCGGGGTCGCCGGCCTCACCGTCGCGCTCAACGTCCGCAAGGCCGGCCTGCGGGCCATGGTGGTCACCAAGGCCGTGCTGGACGAAGGCTCCACCCGCTGGGCCCAGGGCGGCGTCGCCGCCGCCCTGGGCGAGGGGGACACCCCCGAACAGCACCTGGACGACACCCTGGTGGCCGGCGCCGGCGTCTGTGACGAGGAGGCCGTCCGCACCCTGGTCACCGAGGGCCCGGACGCCGTCCGCCGGCTGATCGCCACCGGCGCCCTGTTCGACCGGGGCGAGGACGGCGAGGTCCTGCTGACCCGCGAGGGCGGCCACCACCGCCGCCGGATCGTCCACGCGGGCGGGGACGCGACCGGCGCCGAGATATCGCGCGCCCTGGTCGCCGCCGTCCGCACCGACCCGGGCATCGAGCTGATCGAGCACGCGCTCGTGCTCGACCTGCTGACCGACGCGGCGGGCCACGCCGCCGGGCTCACCCTGCACGTGATGGGCGAGGGCCAGCGCGACGGCGTCGGCGCCGTCCGGGCCCGCGCGGTGGTGCTCGCCACCGGCGGCATGGGCCAGGTCTTCTCCGCCACCACCAACCCGGCGGTCTCCACCGGCGACGGCGTGGCCCTGGCCCTGCGGGCCGGCGCCGCCGTCACCGACCTGGAGTTCGTCCAGTTCCACCCCACCGTGCTCTGGCTCGGTCCGGAGGCCGAGGGCCAGCAGCCGCTGGTCTCCGAGGCGGTCCGCGGCGAGGGCGCCCACCTGGTGGACGCGGACGGCGTCCGCTTCATGGTCGGACAGCACGAGCTGGCCGAGCTGGCCCCGCGCGACATCGTCGCCAAGGCGATCACCCGGCGCATGCAGGAGCAGGGCGCCGAGCACATGTTCCTGGACGGGCGGCACTTCGGCGCCGAGATGTGGGAGCACCGCTTCCCGACCATCCTCGCCTTCTGCCGCGCCAACGGCATCGACCCGGTCACCGAGCCGATCCCGATCGCCCCGGCCGCGCACTTCGCCTCCGGCGGCGTCCGCACCGACCGGCACGGCCGCACCAGCGTCCCCGGCCTGTACGCCTGCGGCGAGGTCGCCTGCACCGGGGTGCACGGCGCCAACCGGCTGGCGTCCAACTCGCTGCTGGAGGGCCTGGTCTTCGCCGAGCGGATCGCCGCCGACCTGGCGGGGCTGGACGCGGCCGGCGACCTGCCCGAGCGCGCGGTGGACGTCGCCGCCGCCCGCGCCGCGCAGCCCGTCCCGCTGCCCCCGTCGGAGGCGCGCGCCGAGATCCAGCGGCTGATGTCGCGCGGCGCGGGCATCCTGCGCTCCGCCGCGTCGATGGCCGACACCGCGGCCGGACTGGCCCTGCTCGCCGAGCAGGCCCGCTCCCACATGGCCGAGGAGAAGCCGGCCGACCCCCGGGTGGAGACCTGGGAGGCCGCCAACCTGCTGCTGGTCGCGACCGCCCTGGTCACGGCCGCCGCGCAGCGCGAGGAGACCCGCGGCTGCCACTGGCGCGAGGACTTCCCCGAGCGCGACGACGCCCACTGGCGGCGCCACCTGATCACCACCCTCGCCGCCACCGGCGGTCCCGTCAGCACCCCTGAGGAGCAGTAGAACCATGACCCACTCCCACGAGGAACTCCCCCTGGCCGACCAGGGCGGCTGCGGCGACGGCTGCGCCTGCGGGGACGGCGAGGGCTACGAGACCGGTCTGGACCCGCAGCTGGCCGAGCTGCTGGAGCAGGCCGGGCTGGACCCGGTCGAGGTCGAGGACATCGCCACCCTTGCGCTCGCCGAGGACCTGGCCGGCGGCGAGGACGTCACCTCGGTGGCGACCGTGCCCGCCGAGGCCGTCGCGACCGCCGACTTCACCGCCCGCCAGGCCGGCGTGGTGGCCGGCCTGCGGGTCGCCGAGGCCGTCGTCTCGCTGGTCTGCGAGGAGGAGTTCGAGGTCGAGCGGCACGTCGAGGACGGCGACCGGGTCGAGGCCGGCCAGGTGCTGCTCTCGGTCCGCTCCCGCACCCGCGACCTGCTGACCGCCGAGCGCAGCGCGCTCAACCTGCTCTGCCACCTGTCCGGCATCGCCACCGCCACCCGCGCCTGGGCGGACGCCCTGGAGGGCACCGGCGCCGTCGTCCGGGACACCCGCAAGACCACCCCGGGCCTGCGCGCGCTGGAGAAGTTCGCGGTGCGCTGCGGCGGCGGCGCCAACCACCGGATGGCGCTCTCGGACGCCGCGCTGGTGAAGGACAACCACGTGGTCGCGGCCGGCGGCGTCGCCGAGGCCTTCCGGGCCGTCCGGGCCGCGTACCCGGAGCTGCCGGTCGAGGTCGAGGTGGACACCCTGGAGCAGATCACGCCGGTGCTGGAGGCCGGGGCGGACCTGATCCTGCTGGACAACTTCACCGTCGGCCAGCTGAAGGAGGCCGTCGCGCTGGTGGCCGGCCGGGCGAAGCTGGAGGCCTCCGGCGGTCTGACCCTGGCCAGCGCGCGCGAGGTCGCCCAGACTGGTGTCGACTACCTGGCCGTGGGCGCGCTCACCCACTCCTCGCCGATCCTGGACATCGGCCTGGACCTGCGCGCCTGACCGTCAGGTCGGCCGCAGTCCCGTCCCGACTCGCAGAAAGCGTCCCCGTGCTCCTCACCATCGACGTCGGCAACACCCAGACCACGCTCGGCCTGTTCGACGGCGAGGACGTGGTGGAACACTGGCGGATCTCCACCGATCCGCGCCGCACGGCCGATGAACTGGCGGTGCTGCTGCAAGGGCTGATGGGCAGCCACACCGCGGTGAAGGAGGCCGCGGTGGAGGGCCTGGCGATCTGCTCGTCCGTCCCCGCCGTGCTCCACGAGCTCCGCGAGGTGACCCGCCGCTACTACGGCGACGTCCCCGCGGTGATCGTGGAGCCCGGCGTGAAGACCGGGGTGCACGTCCTGATGGACAACCCCAAGGAGGTCGGCGCCGACCGGATCGTCAACGCGCTGGCCGCCAACCACCTGTACGGCGGCCCGTGCATCGTGGTCGACTTCGGCACCGCGACCACCTTCGACGCCGTCAACGCGCGCGGCGACTACGTCGGCGGCGCGATCGCCCCCGGCATCGAGATCTCGGTCGAGGCGCTCGGCGTCCGCGGCGCCCAGCTGCGCAAGATCGAGCTGGCCCGCCCGCGCAACGTGATCGGCAAGAACACCGTCGAGGGCATGCAGTCCGGCATCCTCTACGGCTTCGCCGGCCAGGTCGACGGCCTGGTCGAGCGGATGGCCCGGGAGCTCGCCAAGGACCCGGACGACGTCCAGGTGATCGCCACCGGCGGCCTGGCCCCGCTCGTCCTCGGCGAGGCCGGCACCATCGACGTGCACGAGCCCTGGCTGACCCTGATCGGCCTGCGCCTGGTGTACGAGCGCAACCGCCCCGCCAGCTGAGCGGCGCTCAGCTGCCGGGCTTCGGGAAGGCCGGCAGGGTGACCGGACCGGTGACCACCGAGTCCGGCACGTAGGTCGAGGCGGCGCCGGGGGCGGGGGTGACGACCACCCCCATCACCGGGCCCTTCGGCAACGCCGCCACGACCTTCTTCCAGCGCGGGTCCTTCACCACCGCGGCGAGCTGGTCCGGCGTCAGCGGTGGGTCGGTCCGGGTGATCGGCGTGCCCTGATCCAGCGGCTTGCGGTTCCACTCCTGGAGCAGGATCTCGTAGCCGGTCCCGGTCAACGTGGCGGACCAGGTCTTGGAGCCGGCCGGCTCGCCGGGACGCGTCCCGGCCTGATAGAGGGTCAGATGCTCGCCGCCCGGGAGGTCGGTCTCGCTGCAGGCGTCGCCCGGAAGCGGGCCCAGGCAGCCGGGCTCGACGCCGTTGCGCATGATCCAGAACAGGTACTGGACCGGGCCGTTCCCGTCGTCCAGCACCAGCCGCAGCTGCGGGATGTCACTCTCGGTCCCCCGGGCCTCGCCGACCTGCACCGTCCCCGGGGGCAGGAGCTCGGTGAGCATCCGCTGGAACTCGGTGCCGGAGACCGGCCGGCCCACGGCCGCACCGGAGGAGACCGAGCTGGCGGACGTCGGGCCGAGCCCGGGCAGCAAGCCGCCGATCCCGGCCGCGCCCACCCCGACCAGGGCCAGCGCGGCGACGCCCGCCACGGTGCCGATCCGCCGCCTGCGGCGCAGCCGCCGCCCGTACGACCAGCCGGTGTCGACCAGCGGGCCGGGTTCGGTGTCGTAGGCCTCGCCGGCCCGGCCGAGGGCCTCGGCGAAGGCCCGCTCGAACCGCCCCTCGGGCCCGTCGTGCTCTGCGGACATGCTGAACCAACCTCTCTACCAAGTGGGTTGACGTGACGTGACGCGCCGGCTCAGCGCTCGGCGAGGTCGTCGAGGCCGCTGCCGAGCACCGTGCGGATCCGGCCGAGCGCGCGGAAGGCCTGGGTTCGGACGGCGCCCGGGGTGCTGTGCAGGACCGCGGCGGTCTCCTCGACGCTGCGGTCCTCCCAGTAGCGCAGGACCAGCACCGCCCGGTCGCGCGGGGCGAGCCGGCCGAGCGCGTCCACCAGGGCGAGCCGCAGTTCCGGGTCGCCCTGCGGGGCCGCGCCGTCCGGCACCGCCTCGACCGGCCGCTCGCCGCTGGAGCGGCGGACGCGGTGCGAGAGGAAGGCCCGCACCAGCACGGTGTGCGCGTACCCGGCCGGGTTGTCGATCCGGCGCTTGGCCCCGAACCAGGAGGTGCGGTGCCACTGGGCGTAGATCCGCCCGAACGCCTCCTGCACCAGGTCCTCGGCGAGGTGGGTGTCCCCGCCGGTGAGCAGGCAGGCCGACCGGTAGAGCGGTCTGGCGCGGGCGGCCGCGAAGGCCTGGAAGTCCTCGTCCCGCCGCCCGCCCCGGGCCGCCTTCCCCTGACCGTCCGGTCGCATCCTGCCCGGCCCCCTCGCTCGTTCTCCCCTGACACCTGGATGACCAGGTGCGCCCCGGGTGGCGTTACAGGTGGCGGCGAAAGGCTTCTTCGCCGGGCCGACCGTGGGTGGTTCGGCGCGACGTTACCGACAAATCGGATATTCGTCACGTAGTGTCAGCCCATGCCTACGCCACACGGATCGCGCGGCGGCATGGCCTTCAGCGCCGACGAAGTCCGCGTGCTGCGCCGCGCCCTCGCCCAAGCCCTCCACCCCGCCGTGCCCGTCCACCTCCAGGGGCCCGTCCGGCCCGCCCTCGCCGGGCCTGGCGCCGAACTCTGGGCGGAGGACGTCCAGGACGCCCTGCGCCTCACCGAGGCGATCGACGAGGCCGTCCAGGAGGGCGGCCGGCTGCGCGCCTTCCTGCTCGCCGACCTCGGACGCTACCGCTCCGCCCTGCCCGGCAGCGCCCCCGGCTACCTGGAACGGCTGGAGGAGGCGGTGTCCGACGGGTACCTGCCCGGGCCGGAGGACCTCACCGCACTGCGCGGACTGAGCCGCCAGCCCTGCGGCCAGGGCGAGCGGGCCCGCCGCTCCCGGCTGGCCGGGCGCTGCCACGCGCTGGCCGAGGCCGCCGTCCGCGAGCGGCTCGCCCTCCACAGCGGACCGCCCCGCCACCTGGTGGCCGTACCGAGTCCCGCCGCACCGCCGCACAGTCACCCCACCCCTGTAGGAGGACGGACCCCCATGAGCAGCACCGACTCCCGCCCGGAGCAGCCCGCCGCCGCGAAGACCCCGCCCCGTCCGCACCGGATGCCCACCCCCGCCGAGCTGTTCGGCCGCCGCCCCAAGCCCCCCGCCCACCCCGCCCCGCCCACCGACGACACCCCCGAGGACGTCGAACTCGCCACCGGCACCGGCTGAGCCGTCCGCGTCCGATCCGGGGGAGGCCGCCGTCGCGGCCTCCCCCGTGGCAATCCCGGCGCGGAGCACCGTGTGTGGCTGGCTACCCTTGTGGGGTGAGCGATCAGAGCCTTGTTCCCGCGACCGACGACCTTCCCGAGCAGATGCGCGTCCGGCGCGAGAAGCTCGACCGGCTCCGGGCGGCCGGTGTCGACCCGTACCCGGTCGGTTTCCCCCGCACCACCACCATCGCGGACCTGCGTGCCAAGCACCCCGACCTGGAGCCGGACACCGCGACCGGCGAGCGGGCCGGCGTCACCGGCCGCGTGATCCTCTCCCGCACCGGCGGCAAGCTCTGCTTCGCCACCCTGCGCGACGGCACCGGCGACCTCCAGGTGATGTTCTCCCTCGACAAGCTGGGCCCGGAGCGGCTGGCGGCCTGGAAGGCCGACATCGACCTCGGCGACCAGGTCGGCGTCGAGGGCGAGGTGATCACCTCCAAGCGCGGCGAGCTGTCCGTGATGGTGGACCGCTGGGAGCTCACCGCCAAGTGCCTGCGTCCGCTGCCGGACAAGCACAAGGGCCTGACCGACCCGGAGGCCCGGGTCCGCCAGCGCTACGTGGACCTCATCGTCAACCCCGAGGCCCGCGAGATCCTGCACCTGCGCAGCAAGGTCGTCCGCTCGATCCGCCGCACCTACGAGGACCGCGGCTACATCGAGGTCGAGACCCCGATGCTCCAGCCGGTGCACGGCGGCGCCAACGCGCGTCCGTTCAAGACGCACATCAACGCGTACGACATCGACCTCTACATGCGCATCGCCCCCGAGCTGTACCTCAAGCGGCTGGTGGTCGGCGGCGCCGAGAAGGTCTTCGAGATCAACCGCAACTTCCGCAACGAGGGCGCGGACTCCACCCACAACCCGGAGTTCACCTCGCTGGAGTCGTACGAGGCGTACGGCGACTACGACACCCAGGCCGAGCTGATCCGCGAGACGATCGTCAACGCGGCCCGGGACGCGCTGGGCACCACGGTGATCAGGGGCGTGGACGCGCACGGCGTCGAGCACGAGATCGACCTGGCCGAGCCGTGGGAGGAGATCGGCGTCTACCCGGGCATCTCGGCCCGCCTGGGCGTCGAGGTCACCCCGGAGACCGGCGTCGAGGAGCTGCGCAAGCTGGCCACCGAGCACGGCATCCCGTTCGAGAAGGACTGGGGCCACGGTCAGATCGTGCTGGAGATGGTCGAGCGCCTGCTGGAGGAGAACGCCGTCCGGCCGACCTTCATCAAGGACTACCCGACCGAGGTCTCCCCGCTGACCCGCCAGCACCGCTCGCGGCCCGGCGTGGCCGAGAAGTGGGACCTGGTGATCTTCGGGACCGAGATCGGCACCGCCTACTCCGAGCTGGTCGACCCGGTCGAGCAGCGCGCCCGCCTCACCGCCCAGTCGCTGCTGGCGGCCGGCGGCGACGTCGAGGCGATGCAGGTGGACGAGGACTTCCTGCGCGCCCTGGAGTACGCGATGCCCCCGACCGGTGGCCTCGGCCTCGGCGTGGACCGCCTGATCATGCTGCTGACCGGCAAGAACATCCGGGAGACGGTGCTCTTCCCGCTGGTGAAGCCGGAGCCGAAGGCTTCCGCCGCGACGGCGGAGAAGACCGAGGAGGAGTGACCTGATGGACTACGTCAGCGCGATCGTGCCGCCGCTGGTCATGGCGATCGGCTTCGGATTCCTGGTGCGGGCCATCGTCCGCAGCCAGGGCGGGGCCCAGCGGGCCAAGGAAGACCTCGACTGACCCCGTCAGCCGCCCCGAACGACCGGCGCGCCGCCATTCCCGATTCCCGGGGGTGGCGGCGCGCCGGTTTGGCGCACTTCACAAGATTTGCCCCATTCACTCCCTATCCTGGCCGCACTATGGTCCGGCAACTCGGCGAACTTGAGAACGCCATCATGACCCGGGTGTGGCAGTGGAACCGACCGGTCACGGTTCGCGAGGTTCTCCTGGATCTGCGGTCGGAACGCGAAATCGCGTACACCACGGTGATGACCGTCCTGGACAAGCTCCACAGAAAGGGCTGGCTGCGCCGCGAGCGGGTCGGCCGGGCCTATCGTTATGAACCGGTCTCCTCGCGTGAGGCGTACACGGCGGCCCTGATGAACGACGCCTGGGCCACCGGTGACAATCCGGCGGCGGCCCTGGTGCACTTCTTCGGCCTGATGTCGCCCGAGCAACGCGAAGCGCTCCGGGACGCCTTGCGGGTGGCCGCTCTGTTCCCGCCCGATCCGGCCGGCGCGGATTCCGCGGACGGCGGACCGGATACCGGTGGGACGGAACCGGGAGCGGCGCGATAACGTCCCGACCATGGAGGTCACCATCCGCCGGGCGCGGACCACGGACGTGCGGGCAGTGCGCAGGCTCATCGACACCTACTCACGCGACGGCATTCTGCTGGACAAGCCCACAGTCACACTGTTCGAATCCGTCCAGGAGTTCTGGGTCGCGGAACGGGACGACAACGGCGTGGTGGTGGCCTGCGGCGCACTGCACGTGATGTGGGAGGACCTCGCCGAGGTCCGCACGCTCGCGGTGGATCCGGTCGCCCGGGGCACCGGGATCGGGCACCTGCTGCTGGAGAAGCTGGTGCAGACCGCGCGCTGGCTGGGCGTCCGTCGGATTTTCTGCTTGACGTTCGAGGTCGCGTTCTTCGCGAAACACGGTTTCGTCGAGATCGGCGAGGTCCAGGAAACCGATGATGGTACGACAGACCCGGCGGCGATCGCTACGGATGTCTATGAAGAACTCCTCCGCTCGTACGATGAAGGCGTCGCCGAGTTCCTCGACCTGGAGCGGGTGAAGCCCAACACACTGGGCAACTCGCGCATGCTGCTGCACCTCTGAGCCGCTCCAACCGGGTCAAGGGTTTGTGTTTTCCGGAGAAAGGCGCTTTCCTTTCCTTAGGCAATGGGTCGTTTAGCGGAAAGGGAAGCCCGTGGCACAGAGGGTGCAGGTCATTCTTGAAGACGATCTCGACGGCGGTTCGGCGGACGAGACGGTGACGTTCGCCCTCGACGGCGTTGCCTACGAGATCGACCTGAAGAGCGCCAACGCGGACAAGCTCCGCGGCCTGCTGGCGCCGTACGTGGAGAAGGGCCGCAAGCAGAGCGGCCGGCTCGCCGGTGCCCGTCGTCCGGGCCGCGGCACCGCGGCGCGTCCGGCCGGCGGCGGCGCCCCGGACACCGCCAAGATCCGCGCGTGGGCCAAGGAGCAGGGCCTGGAGGTCAACGACCGCGGCCGCGTTCCGAGCAACGTCCGCGAGGCCTACGAGAAGGCCAACGCGTCCTGATCCCGGCGCCGCGGGCCCGCCGGAGCGGGTGCGGGGCCCGGCGGCCGGGGACGGCCGCCACCATCACACGCACGGGGCGCGGAGGAGTCTCCTCCGCGCCCCGCGGCGCGTACCCGGAGGAGCCCGCCGCGGCCGGCCCTGGGGCCGTCCCGGGCAGCGGCCCGGGTAGCGGCTCGGGCACCGGCTCGGGCGGCGGAACAATCACGGGCCGTGCGACGCTGTAGGGGCGAAGCGGCAACGCGGACGGCACCGGGGCGACGTGCCCGGCACCCCGTCCGCCGTCGAACCGCCGTCACCGCGGCCCGACTTCTCGCCAGGCGAACACCGCCACCGCGGAAACTGCGCGAGAACCGCCCCGATACCGGGTATGAATGCAGGTGGACGGGTTCTTCGGCCCGTCCAGGGGCAGTATGTGCGACCGGCCGGAGGGGTTCCGGCGGCGGCGTCGGCGGCACGTGTTCGCCGATGGCGTAGCGGAATCCGGTGCATCCGGCCCACCTGTGGGAACACCGTTTCCCAACACCAGGTTGGGATTGGTGTCGGCTGGTCGCGCAGCATCTCGCTCCTCTACCGGGGAGTGAATCCGTGGGCCGCGCCGCTGAGCGGGACTAGCATGCGGAAGGACAGGGCGGGGACGGACCCCGAACTGCCCGACCGCTCTGAGGAGCGATAAACGATGTTCGAGAGGTTCACCGACCGCGCGCGGCGGGTTGTCGTCCTGGCTCAGGAAGAAGCCCGGATGCTCAACCACAACTACATCGGCACCGAGCACATCCTCCTGGGTCTGATCCACGAGGGCGAGGGCGTCGCCGCCAAGGCCCTGGAGAGCCTCGGGATTTCTCTTGAGGCCGTTCGCCAGCAGGTCGAGGAGATCATCGGCCAGGGCCAGCAGGCCCCGTCCGGTCACATTCCCTTCACCCCCCGGGCGAAGAAGGTCCTGGAGCTCTCGCTCCGCGAGGCCCTTCAGCTCGGCCACAACTACATCGGCACCGAGCACATCCTGCTCGGCCTGATCCGCGAGGGCGAGGGCGTCGCCGCCCAGGTCCTGGTGAAGCTGGGCGCCGACCTCAACCGGGTGCGCCAGCAGGTCATCCAGCTGCTCTCCGGCTACCAGACCGGCGGCGGCAAGGAGTCGGCCACGGCCGGCGGGCCCGCCGAGGGCACCCCGTCGACCTCGCTGGTCCTGGACCAGTTCGGCCGCAACCTCACCCAGGCCGCCCGCGAGGCCAAGCTCGACCCGGTCATCGGGCGCGAGAAGGAGATCGAGCGGGTCATGCAGGTGCTGTCCCGCCGCACCAAGAACAACCCGGTGCTGATCGGTGAGCCCGGCGTCGGCAAGACCGCCGTGGTCGAGGGCCTGGCCCAGGCGATCGTCAAGGGCGAGGTCCCGGAGACGCTCAAGGACAAGCAGCTCTACACGCTGGACCTGGGCGCCCTGGTGGCCGGCTCGCGCTACCGCGGTGACTTCGAGGAGCGCCTGAAGAAGGTGCTCAAGGAGATCCGCACCCGCGGCGACATCATCCTGTTCATCGACGAGCTGCACACCCTGGTCGGCGCGGGCGCCGCCGAGGGCGCCATCGACGCCGCCAGCATCCTCAAGCCGATGCTGGCCCGTGGCGAGCTGCAGACCATCGGTGCCACCACCCTGGACGAGTACCGCAAGCACCTGGAGAAGGACGCCGCGCTGGAGCGCCGCTTCCAGCCGATCCAGGTCGCCGAGCCCTCGCTGCCCCACACCATCGAGATCCTCAAGGGTCTGCGCGACCGCTACGAGGCCCACCACCGGGTCTCCATCACGGACTCCGCCCTGGTCGCCGCCGCCACCCTGGCCGACCGGTACATCTCGGACCGCTTCCTGCCGGACAAGGCGATCGACCTGATCGACGAGGCCGGCTCCCGAATGCGCATCCGCCGGATGACCGCGCCGCCGGACCTGCGCGAGTTCGACGAGAAGATCGCCGACGTGCGCCGCGAGAAGGAGAGCGCGATCGACGCGCAGGACTTCGAGAAGGCCGCGTCCCTGCGCGACGACGAGAAGCAGCTCCTGCAGGCCAAGGCCAAGCGCGAGAAGGAGTGGAAGGCCGGCGACATGGACGTCGTCGCGGAGGTCAACGAGGAGCTCATCGCCGAGGTCCTGGCCACCGCCACCGGCATCCCGGTCTTCAAGCTGACCGAGGAGGAGACGTCCCGCCTGCTGCGCATGGAGGACGAGCTGCACAAGCGCGTCATCGGCCAGAAGGACGCCATCAAGGCGCTCTCCCAGGCCATCCGGCGCACCCGTGCGGGCCTCAAGGACCCGAAGCGCCCCGGCGGTTCGTTCATCTTCGCCGGCCCGTCCGGTGTCGGTAAGACCGAGCTGTCCAAGACGCTGGCGGAGTTCCTGTTCGGCGACGAGGACGCGCTGATCGCGCTCGACATGTCCGAGTTCTCCGAGAAGCACACCGTCTCCCGGCTGTTCGGCTCCCCGCCCGGCTACGTGGGCTACGAGGAGGGCGGCCAGCTGACCGAGAAGGTCCGCCGCAAGCCGTTCTCGGTCGTCCTCTTCGACGAGGTCGAGAAGGCCCACCCGGACATCTTCAACTCGCTGCTGCAGATCCTGGAGGACGGTCGCCTGACCGACTCCCAGGGCCGCGTGGTCGACTTCAAGAACACCGTCATCATCATGACGACCAACCTCGGCACCCGGGACATCTCGAAGGGCTTCAACCTCGGCTTCGCGGCCGCGGGTGACACCCAGACCGGGTACGAGCGGATGAAGGCGAAGGTCGGCGAGGAGCTCAAGCAGCACTTCCGCCCCGAGTTCCTGAACCGTGTCGACGACATCGTGGTGTTCCACCAGCTGTCCGAGGAAGACATCATCCAGATCGTCGACCTCATGATCGACAAGGTGGACGAGCGGCTCAAGGACAAGGACATGGGCCTGGAGCTCAGCGTCGAGGCCAAGAAGCTGCTGGCCAAGCGCGGCTACGACCCGATCCTGGGTGCCCGTCCGCTGCGCCGCACCATCCAGCGCGAGATCGAGGACCACCTCTCCGAGAAGATCCTCTTCGGCGAGCTGCGGGCCGGCCACATCGTCGTCGTCGACGTCGAGGGCGAGGGCAAGGAAGCCAAGTTCACCTTCCGCGGCGAGGAGAAGTCGGCCGTCGCGGACACCCCGGCCGCGGTCGCCTCGTCCGGTCCGGACCTGACGAAGTAACCCAACTTTTAACAGACAACTTCACCGGGCGTGGGAGGATCGGGGCAGCAGTTCAGCACGGGTCGAGCACCGAAGGA
>NZ_JBHVEU010000080.1:0-24740 GCF_042802075.1 Kitasatospora sp. NPDC057518 | reverse complement strand
GGCCACGCCGAGCCCGCCGCCCACCGGGCCACCGCCCGGCTGCGGGCCCTCGGCGTCGACGTCGAACCGCGGGCCGGGCGCTCCCCCGAGGACGCCGTCCGGCTCACCCGCGAGGCGGCGGCCGACGGCGTGGACGCGGTGGCCGTGGTCGGCGGCGACGGCATGATCAACCTCGCCCTCCAGGCCCTGGCCGGCACGCCCGTCCCGCTCGGCGTGATACCGGCCGGCACCGGCAACGACCACGCCCGCGAGTACGGCCTGCCGCTCGGCGCCCCCGAGGCCGCCGCCGACGTCATCGCCGCCGGGCGCACCCGCGGCGTCGACCTCGGCCGGATCACCGGCCCGGACGGGGCGGTGCGCTGGTACGGCTCCGTCCTCGCCACCGGCTTCGACTCCCTGGTCAGCGACCGCGCCAACCGGCTGCGCTGGCCGCGCGGCCGGATGCGCTACAACCTCGCCATCGCCGCCGAGTTCGCCAACCTCCGCCCGCTGCCGTTCCGCATCACCCTCGCCGACGGCACCGTCATCGAACGCGACCTCACCCTGGCCGCCGTCGGCAACACCCGCAGCTACGGCGGCGGCATGCTGATGTGCCCCGCCGCCCTGCCCGACGACGGACTGCTCGACCTCACCCTCGTCGACGCCATGCCCCGGCTGCGCATCGCCCGCTTCTTCCCCACGCTCTTCAAGGGCACCCACATCACCTATCCGGAGGTCACCACGCTGCGCACCGAAGCCCTGCGGATCGAGTCCCCCGGCATCACCGCCTACGCCGACGGCGAGTTCATCGCCGCGCTCCCGGTGGACGTCGCGGTGGCACGGGACGCCCTGCGGGTGCTGGTGCCGTGAGGGGCTGACGCCGCCGTCCGGCCGTCGGGGTGCCGCCGGACCGCGGTGCCGGTCTCACCCTGCCAGGCGGCGGCGCCACAGCAGCGGGCGTATCTCGACGGCCTGGGACGGGTCGCCGTTCCAGACCGTCGGCAGGCCGGCCTCCGCCAGGGCGGCGACCACCTCCTTCCCGACCGCGGCGGTGGCCGCCGGGGAGCCGTCGAAGCCGCCGTACAGCAGGGACAGTCCGTGGCCGAGTGCGGCGGATTCGGTGCCCTGGGCGTGGAAGTAGACGAAGCCGCGGGCGTCGGCCTCGCCGGCCCCGGCGATCTCGGCGTCGCCGCAGGAGCGGCAGCAGCCGAAGTCCTCCCGGGCCGTGATGCCGCCCGCCTCCAGGGCGGCGAAGGCCTGGGCCAGGCGCTCCGGATCCGTCTCGCCGATCCAGCCGGTCTGCTCGCCGACCCGCTCCAGCCAGAGCCGGTCGGCGAGTTGCTCGGCCTGGGGGCGCGAGAGCGGGCGGCGGTCGCCCGCGACCAGGTGCTCCTCGGCCTGCTCGGCGAGCCGGGCGCGGTCGGTGTAGCCGCAGGCCAGCGTCAGCCGCAGCCGGTCCTCCAACTCCCGCCGCTCGCCCGCCTCCAGGTCGATCGGCGGCACCGGCGCCGGCGCCGGGCCCAGGTCGAGCGGCTGCCAGTCCAGGCCCTCGTCCCAGCCCGCCGCGCCGCGCGCCCAGCCCGTCATCGCCGCGACCACCGGCTCGGGCCCGGCCAGCCGCACCTCGAAGTGCCGCTCGGCGGAGCCGTCCCGGTGCTCCAGCGTGTACTCCTCGCCGTCGGCGTGCCACACCTGCACGTACACGTCCGGCAGGTCCGGTATCCGCTCCACGACGAGGAAGCGGTCGTCCGGCGCACCGATGCGCCGGACCATCCCCGCGAGGTCGTCCGCGGACACCCTCAGGTGCCGCGTCTCGTTCGTCTGCACCGTGATCGCCAGCATGACGTCACCGTTGCACACGGCACTGACAATCCCCGTGGCCGATCCCCGGCGGCCGGTCCCCGCAACAGATCCGGCGGTTCAGGCCCGCCACGCCCGTACCCGGCCGGCCGGCAGCGCCACGGCCGCCACCACGTCAGACGTCTCCAGCAGCACGCGGTTCTCCCGCCCCAGCCCCTCCCCCACCGTGAACCCGTCGTCCCAGGCCGCGGCGGCCTCGGCGGCGAACGTCCCGTCGTCCGTGCTCAGGCCCCCTGGACGAGGGACTTCAGCTCGCCGACGCTCTCGGTGAGGGTCGGTTCGCCGGAGCCCGGGTCGACGGTGAAGACGCGGTAGCCGGCGTCGGTGGTGACCCGGACCCGGCCGGACCCGGCCCATTCCGCCGCGACGAACTCCCCCTGGCCCCGGAAGCCGCCCTTGTGGAGGGCGAGGACGTCCCAGCGGCGGGTCGACAGGCCGGTGCCGGTCTCCAGCCGGACGAAGTAGCGCCCGTTGTAGCCCTCCGGATCGTCGTGGTGGGCCACCGTCAGGACGTGGTCCGCCCGCTCCGGGGAGGCGGTGCGGCTCACCCCCTGGACCTTCGGGCCGAACATCTGCAGGACGTGGCCGCCACCCGACAGCAGCAGCCCGAACACCGCGAACGCCGACGCCAGCCCGCCGACGACGTCCCACCGGCCGCGGACCACGACCGCGGCCAGCAGCAGGACGGCGGCCAGGCCGAGCATCGCCCACGGCCGGTTCAGGACGTCGGCCGCCACCGCCCGCCCGCCGTTGCCGGACTCCATCCGCCCCACCGCCCACAGCGCCGGCGGCAGCAGCAGCGCGGTGACGGCCACGATGCCGCCGGCTCTCCCACGGTTCGCCATCGAACCCCCTCCTCGGTTTCCGGGCATCCTAGGGCGCTGCCCGCCCCGGCCCGGCCGAGAGGTTCTCCGGTGCCCCGGTACCGCCGGTCTGCTAGCCTCCTGGAGGCCGTGCGAGAGAACGAGGAGGTGGTACCCGTGAACGTTTCGACATGGGTGCTCTCCTCCGGGGTCACGGTCGGGCGATAGGTCGTCGTCCGGGAGCGCCGTTCCAGTGCACTCCCGAAAGGCACGACCATGCGTTTCACTTCCGAACAGCACCTCGACGGCGGCGTCCTCGAGCGTGGGTTCACCCTCGGCGAGATCCCCGGCATCCTGTGGACGCCCGCATCCGCCTCCCCGTCCGAGCCGGTCCCGCTGGTCCTGCTCGGCCACCCCCCGCTCGGACTGCGCAGGATGTACCCCCGGCTGGTCGCCCGGGCCCGACGCTGCGCGGCGGACGGCTTCGCCGCGGCCACCATCGAGCTCCCCGGCAGCGGGGACCGGCCCCGCTGGGCCGCCCTCGAGCAGGCGCGCGCCGACCTGCGCCGGGCCATGGAGGCCGGCGAGCCGGTCGGCGAGGAGATCGTCGACGCCCTCGTCCTCCCGCTCGTCGACAAGTCCGTCCCGGAATGGCAGGCCGCCCTGGACGCCCTCCTCGCCCTGCCCGGGATCGGCGGCCCGGTCGGGTACTCGGGGGGAGTCATCTCCATCGGCGTCCGGCTGGCGGTGGTCGAGCCGCGCATCGTGGCCGCCGGCCTCTTCGCCGGGAGCCTCGTTCCCCGCGCCGTGTTCGAGGAGGCCCGCCGGGTCACCATTCCGCTGCACGTCCTGCTGCAGTGGGACGACGAGGGCAACGACCGGCAGGCGTCCCTGGACCTGTTCGACGCCTTCGGCTCCCGGGAGAAGACGCTGCACGCCAACATGGGCGGGCACACGGGCGTCCCGCGGTTCGCGGGCGAGGACGCGGCCGGGTTCTTCGCCCGGCACCTGCGCCAGCCGCAGGCCGGTCCCGGTGGACGGTAGGCAGTAGGCCGGTGCCGGCCGGCCGCCGCGATCGAGGAGGGCACGGTCCCTCCTCGATTCGCGGCGCGCCAGCCGGTGGCTCCCGGCCCGGCCGCCGGGAAAACCGGGTGACCCGGCGGCAGGGGGTCGGGTAGCGTGCCGGGCATGTCGAGCCCTGAGGCATCCAGGGTGGGGGCTTTCGGTCACGCGCCGTCAGCCCCCTGAAACCCCGGAGATCCTGAACCACCGAGGTCCGAGCGAGCGCCACGCCTGCGCCGCCCGGGGGTTGAGCGTGCGGTGACGAGACGTCCGTCCTCCTCGTTCCCACCGCCCCGCTTCGGAGCCTCTCGATGCCCCTTCCGCTCTATCTGCTCGCCCTGGCCGTGTTCGCCATGGGCACCTCGGAGTTCATGCTCGCCGGGCTGCTGCCCGGACTCGCCGCCGATCTCGGCGTCACCGTCGGTACGGCCGGCGGGCTGACCTCGGCCTTCGCGGTCGGGATGGCGGTCGGCGCGCCGCTGATGGCCGGGCTCGCCCGCGGCCGGTCGGGGCGCGGCAGCCTGCTCGGGTTCGTCCTGGTGTTCGCGGCGGCGCACACCGTCGGGGCGGTGACGACGAGCTTCCCGGTGCTGGCGACCACCCGGGTGGTCGCCGCGCTCGCCAACGCCGGGTTCCTGGCGGTGGCGCTGACCACCGCCGCCGCGCTCGTCCCGGCGGACCGCAAGGGGCGGGCGCTCGCCGTGCTGCTGTCGGGGACGACGGTGGCGACGGTCGCCGGTGTCCCGGGCGGGGCGGTGCTGGGCGCGCTGTTCGGGTGGCGCGCCGCGTTCTGGGCCGTCGCGCTGCTCTGCCTGCCGGCCGCCGTCGGCATCGCCAAGGGCCTTCCGCCCGTTGCCCCGTCGAGCGACCAGGCCGCGGCCACGGACCCGGCCCTGCGCGCGGAGCTCGGCGAGCTGCGCCGCCCCCCGCTGCTCCGCGCGATGCTGCTCGCCGCACTGGTGAACGCGGCGACCTTCGGCGGCTTCACCTTCCTCTCCCCCCTGGTGACCGGCCCGGCCGGGCTGGGCGACCTGTGGGTGCCGGTCGCGCTGGTGCTGTTCGGGGCCGGGTCGTTCGCCGGGGTCACCGTCGCCGGGCGGCTCGCGGACCGGCGCCCCGGCCTGGTCCTCGCCGTCGGCGGCCCGCTGCTGCTGGCGGGCTGGCCCGCCCTGGCCGTCCTGGCGGACGCGCCGGGCGCGCTGCTGCCGCTGGTGTTCCTGCTGGGCGGGCTGTCCTTCGCGGTCGGCGGCACGCTGATCACCCGGGTGCTGTACGAGGCGGCCGGCGCCCCCGCGCTGGCCGGCGCCTACGCGACCGCCGCCCTCAACCTCGGTGCCACGGCCGGCCCGCTGCTGGCCGCCGCCTCCCTCGGCACGGCGGCCGGCGACCTCGGCCCGTTCTACGCGGGCGGCCTGCTGGTCGCCGCCGCACTGCTGGTCGCGGCGGTGCGGCCGCGGCTCGACTGAGCGCTGCCGGAGCCGATTGCGGGCGGCGGCGGAAGCCGGCCGCCGCCCGCGGCGCGGTGGGCCGCTCCTGGTCCGGCGTGTCGACCGGCACCCGGGCGTGCACGCCGGCCGGCGCCTGTCGATCGCCCGGGCGGCGGGGCCGGACGCGGCATCCAGGAGACCGGCGCCGACGGTGCAACTCCGCTGCCCACGGCGGCCGGTGGCCCGGTGACGCCCCGCCGGGGACCGGCCCTGACATCGGACTCCCCCACCCGCGACGACCCGCGCCGCAGCCCGACGCAGGGTGACTGCCTGCCGGGACCGACCCCCGTACGGCCCCGGCACGCCCCCTCCCCGCTACCCGACCACCCGCAGCACGAGCTTGCCCTGGATGTGCCCCCGCTCCGCCCGGCGGTGGGCGGCGGCGGCCTCCCGCAGCGGGTAGACGCCGTCGACGGCCACCCGGACCCGGCCGTCCGCCAGCAGCAGGGCGAGTTCGGCGAGGTCGCCGCCGCTGGAACGGACCTGCCACAGGCCCTCGTTCAGGGCCACCCCGAGTTCCGCGGCCCGCTCGGGCCGGTAGTCGCCGAGGAAGCAGGACACCAGTCGACCCCCGCGCCGCAGGGCGCCCAGCAGGCGGTGGGCCTCGGGGCCGCCGACGGTGTCGACCAGCAGGTCGGCACCCTGGACGGCCTCGGCGGCCGGGGTGCGGGTGTAGTCCACGAAACGGTCGGCGCCGAGGCCGTGCAGGAACTCCTCGTGCCGCCCGGAGGCGACCGCGACGACCTCCTCCGCCCCGGCCAGGCGCAGGAGTTGGACCGCGAGGTGTCCGATCCCGCCGGCCGCGCCGACCACCACGGCTGATCCGCCCCCGGCGTAGCCGAGGCGCTTGTACAGGAACTGGAAGGCGGTCAGCCCGGCCATCGGGACGGCGGCGGCCTCGACGTGCCCGAGGGCGGTCGGTTTGCGCGCCAGGTCGGCGGCCGACGCGACGACGTACTCGGCGTAGCCGGACGGGCGGCCGGGGAAGCCGAGGAGCCCGAAGACCTCGTCGCCGACGTTCCAGCCGGTGTCGGGGCCGCCGAGCTCCGCGACCACGCCGGAGACGTCGGTGCCGAGGGTCAGCGGCAGCGGCCAGTCGGGCCGCCGTTCGGCCGGGATGGTGGTGAAGCCGCTCCGGACGTACCAGTCGGGCGGGTTGAGGCCCGCCGCGTGGACGCGGACCAGCACTTCTCCGGGCCCCGGGACGGGCCTCGGCACCTCCTCGTACCGCAGCACCTCGGGTCCGCCGTAGGCGTGCAGCCGGACGGCTTTCATCGTGTTCTCCGTGGCCATGTGCTCTCCCCCGACGCAGGACGGACGGGCTCCGACTAGAATCCGGAGCGCCGCTCCGGAAAGCTAACCGGAGCAGTGCTCCAGTTGTCAACGTCGAGGAACCCCATGCCCCTTGAACCGCAGACGGTGCCCCGCGCCGACGCCCAGCGCAACCGCGACCGGATCCTGGCCGAGGCGGCCGCCCTGATGGCCGACGAGGGCACCCAGGCCTCCCTGCGCGACGTCGCCCGCCGCGCCGGGGTCGGCCTCGGCACGCTCTACCGGCACTTCCCCACCCGCGAGGACCTGCTGGCGGCCCTGCTCGGCCGCCGCTTCGAACTCCTCACCGCCCGCGCCGACACCCTCGCCGCCGCCGAACCGGCCGGCCCCGCCCTGACCACCTGGCTCCACGAGTTCCTCGACGCCGCCGCCTACCGGGGCCTGCCCGCCACCCTGATGGCCACCCTGCAGGACCCGGAGTCCGCCCTGCACGCGAGCTGCCTGCGGATGCGCCAGGCGGGCGGGCGGCTGCTCGCCGCCGCCCAGCAGGAGGGACTGATCCGCCCGGACGTCACGGCGCTCGACGTCTTCGTCCTCGTCAACGCCCTGAGCTGGACCGCCGACCAGGGGCCTACCCTCGCCGAGCGCCGCGACCACCTCTTCGGGCTGGTCCTGGACGGCCTGCGGCCCCGCTGACCCCACCGGCGCCGAAGGCCGCGCCGAACTCGCCGTCCCCCGGCCCCGGTTCACACCCCCGGGGTCGCCGCCACCCGCCCGTCGGCGATCGCCGCGACCAGCTCGCCGTGGTCGGCCGCCGTCCGGTCGGCGTAGCGCAGCGCGAAGTCGGCGACCGCCTCGGCGAAGGTGTCGGCGCTGCCGAGGTAGCCGGCGATGGCGAGGCGGTCGCCGGTGCGGGCGTGGGCGCGGGCGAGGGTGCGGCCGCAGAGGTCGGCGTAGGCGCGCAGGCCGGAGGGCCGGAAGTCGGCGATGTCCGCCGAGCCCTTCATGTCGCGCAGTTGGCGGCCGTAGAAGTGGCGCCCGGCGGGGCCGGTGGTCCAGCCGAGGAAGATGTCGCTGGCGGCCTGCATCAGGTGCTGGCCGGTGACGACCCGGCGGCCGCCGTGGTGGGCGAGCACCTCGGCGTCCGCCCGCAGCGGCGGCAGGTGGTCCTCCAGCACCGACCGGCCGGCCTCCTTGAGCTGGAGGAACAGCGGGTCGTGCCCGTTCCCGCCCTCCAGCAGCACGATGTAGCAGCGGGTGCCGACGCTGCCCACGCCGACCACCTTGGTGGCCGCCTCGACGAACCGGTAGCGGTCCAGCAGCACCCGGCGGTCCTCCGCGAGGGTGGCCCGGTAGTCGCTGAACACCTTGCCGACGCCGCGCAGTTCGGTCTTCCTCAGCGGTTCGATCAGCGGCGGAGCGCTGATGATCCGGCGCCGCCCGTCGCGTTCCTCGGTGAGCTTGCCGAAGGCCTGGAGGCTGGTGCGGCGCCGGGCGCGCGCGAACTCTGCCTCGGCCCGCCTGCGCTGCCGGGGCTTGGCGAGCAGCGGCAGCAGCTGCGCGGTGTCCACCCGGGCGTACCAGACGTCGAGTTCGCCCCGGCCCGCCAGCCGCCGCATCGCGGTCGCGTACCCCTGGGCGGCGGCGAGCGCGGCCCGGCGCGCCCGCCGATCGTCCTGGCCGTTGTCGCGGGCGGCGACGGCGACGCTGGCGGCGAGCCGTTTGACGTCCCACTCGAAGGGGCCGGGGAAGGTCTCGTCGAAGTCGTTGACGTCGAAGAGCAGCGCGCGCTCCGGCGAGGCGTACAGGCCGAAGTTCAACAGGTGGGCGTCGCCGCAGAGTTGGACGGTGAGCCCGGTGTCGGGGAGGGCGCCGAGGTCGGCGGCCAGGACGGCGGCGGCGCCGCGCAGGTAGGCGAACGGGCTCTCCGCCATCCGCCCGTGGCGGATCGGCAGCAGCCGGGCGACCCGGTCCGCGCCCTGCCGTTCCAGCACGCCGAGCGGGTCGGGCCGGTCGGCGGCGGGGATCCACCGGCCGTGGGCGGAGCGGGAGACCCGCTCCCGGGCGGCCCGGCCGTGCCGGCGGCGTTCGGCAGGGGTGGTCATGGCGCGGCTCCGGGCGTCGGCGGGTCCCCTCCTCCCCGCGAGGCTAGGACACGGGTGCCGGAGGGCGCAGCGCGCGCCCTCCGGCGGTCGGCCGTCCGGGTGAACCCCCGCGGCTCAGCGCACCGTGAAGTCCGCCATCATCGCCATGTCCTCGTGCTCCAGGTTGTGGCAGTGCAGCATGTACGCCCCCGCGTAGTCGGTGAAGCGCACCAGCACCTCCACCGCCTCGGCCGGGCGCAGGTCCACGGTGTCCTTCCACCCCGCGTCGTACGGGCCCGGGTCGGCACCGTTGCGGCCGATCACCTGGAAGTGGTCGAGGTGGACGTGCACCGGGTGGTGCAGGTCGGTGGAGAAGCGCCAGAGCTCGACCGTGCCGAGGGCGGGCGTGGCGATGGACTCCCCCGGCTTGTACGGGCGGCCGTTGATGGTCCAGCCGTCGCCGCGGCTGCGCCGGAAGGTGAAGTCGCGGGTGGCGACGGCGGCGGAGGCGTCCAGGGCCTCGACGGCGGCGAGCCGGTCGGGCACCGTCGCGTCGTCGGCCGGCTGCTTCGCGGTGACGTCGAAGCGCATCACCTCGGCCGTCCGGCCGCTGCCGAAGCGGTTGACCAGCCGGACCTGGGTGCCGGGCTGGTAGCGGGAGAAGTCGACCACGACGTCGAACCGTTCGGCGGGCGCGATCTCGATGCCGTCGTGCCGGACCGGGGCGGCGAGCAGGCCGCCGTCGGAGCCGATCTGGACCAGGGCGTCGCCGCCGGGCGGCTGCGGGTCGAGTTCGAGCCGGTAGAGCCGGGCGTTGGAGGCGTTGAGCAGCCGCAGCCGGTAGCGGACCCGGTCGACGTCCAGCCGGGGCCAGGGCGCGCCGTTGACCAGGATGACGTCGCCGAGCACGCCGTTGGCGTAGGCGTCGGTGACGCCCGGCTCGGCGAGCTGCGGGTCGACGGCGGGGTAGCGGAAGGAGCCGTCGGCGGCGAAGGAGCGGTCGGTGATCATCAGCGGCAGGTCCCGCTCGCCGCGCGGCAGCGGCAGCGCGTCCTCCTCGTCGTCGTGCACGAGGTGGAAGCCGGCCAGTCCGCGCCAGACGCCGGGGCCGGTGAAGCCCATCCGGTGGTCGTGGTACCAGAGGGTGGCGGCGCGCTGCTTGCCCGGATAGGTGTAGCTGCGCTCGCCGACGGCGGTGCGGGCGGCGGCGTGGTCCGCCCCGGCCATCCCGGCCATCCCCGCCATGCCGGCCATCCCGGCCATGCCGCCCGCCTGCTGGGCGGCGTCCGGCGAGGACCCCACCGGCAGCAGCAGGTCCACCGGGTAGCCGTCGCTGTCCGCCGGGGTGTGCCCGCCGTGCAGGTGGGTCACCGAGGGCACCGGCAGCTCGTTGCGGTGCTTGACCACCGCCGTCCGCCCGGAGCGGGTGACCACGGTCGGCCCGGGGAAGCCGCCGCCGTACGTCCAGGCCTCGGTCCGCACCCCGGGCAGGATCTCCAGCCGGGCGACCTGCTGGGTGATCTCGTAGTGGTCGGCGGTCGCGTCGGCGCGCACCGGTTGCAGCACGGTCGGCACCGGCAGCGCGGCCCGGAAGGCCTCCGGCAGGTCGAGTTCGCTGCTCAGCAGCTGCCCGGGGCGGCCCTCGGCGAGCAGCCGGGCAACGGAGGGGCCGGCCACCGAGACCAGGGCGCCCGCGCCGAGCACGGAGGCGCCGACGCGCAGGAACCGGCGCCGGTTCACTTGACCACCTCGACCGGTCCGCCGGGGCGCGGCAGCCGCCCGGTGCCGTCCGGGCCGCCGACGACCCGCGCCTCCCGGGCCGGCAGCGGCAGCCGCCAGGCGCCGACCAGGCCGAACAGCACGCCGCTGACCAGCAGCACGCCGAGCGTGACGTGCACGCCGAGCGCCCGGGCGTAGCCGGCGGTGATCTGGCCGATGACGGCGACGGTGAGCAGGGCGGTGGTCCACAGCGGCCAGAGCGGGCCCCGGCCGGGCCACCGGACGGCGACGGCCACCGCGAGCTGGAGCACCACCACGGTGGCCAGCATCATCGCGTTGCCCTCGTGGTCCTTCAGGGAGTCGTAGGTGCCGTTCAGGAAACTGCCGGCCAGCATGACCTGGAGCAGTGCCAGCAGGGCGAGCAGGGTGGTGGAGGTACGCAGCAGGATCAGCGGCCAGCGGGGCGCGGGGGCGGCAGGAGGACTGCTCATGGTCGGGCTACTCTCTGCGTCGACGGTCTGGCGGGGCGGGCGCGAGCGTAACTGATGCGACGTCACGATCAGCTCTTGAAAAGGTCATCGGACCGTCATGTGGTCCCCATGACCGCCCGCTCGGGGCCGTCGTTCTCACCCGAAGGAAGGGGGTGCCCTTGAGTCGTCCTCAAGAGCACCCCCTTCCTCGCCTCCCGCGGGCCCGCTACTGGCGCGCCGCGCCCAGCCCCGCCGGCCGGGTCCGCAGCAGCGCCCGGACCGGCACCCCGGTCGCCGCGAGGCAGAGCAGCACGGCTCCGGCGGCCAGCGGCAGGGCCAGCATCGGCGGGACGTACGGGGCGGAGTTGGCCACGCCCCGGGCGACCGGCACCAGGGTGACCGCGGCGATCACCGCGCCGACCGCCAGCCCGGTCGAGGCCACCAGCAGCGCCTCCCAGCGCATCATGCCGCGCACCTGGCGCCGGGTGGTGCCGGCCAGCCGCAGCAGCGCGACCTCGCGGCGCCGGTCCAGCACCGTCATCACCAGGGTGTTGGCGGCGCTGACGGCGGCGAACCCGCCGAGCACGGCGGCCATCACGGTGTTGGCCCAGCCGTTGACCTCCATCGCCTTGTCGGACTGGGCGACGAACCCGGCCCGGTCGGTCACCGCGGCCCCGGCCAGCCCGCCCAGCCCGGCGGCCACCGCCGCCCGGTCGGCGCCCGGCGCGTCGGCGACCAGCACCTGGCTGTCGTACCCGGCGGTGACGTGCGCGGCCACCGCGGCCCGGGGCAGCAGCGCCTGGCCGACGCCGAGCCCGCGGTCGTACACCGCGACCACGGCGGGCCGGACGGCGGTGCCGTCGCCGAGCCAGAGCGGGACCCGGTCGCCGACCTCGGCGCCGAACGCCTCGGCCAGGGTGGAGCTCAGCGCCACGGTGTCGGGGGCGCGGCCGAGGTCGGCGAGCGCACCGCTGCGCACGCCCAGGTCGAGCACCTTCGGCAGCCGGGCCGGGTCGCCGTCGACGCCGAGCACGGGGGCGGAGCTCAGCTGGTCGCCGTTCCGGTAGACGACGCCGGTGCGCAGCACGCCGACGGCGGTGTCCACGCCGGGCACCCGGCCCGCCCGCTCGGCCGTCCCGGCGGGCAGGCCGGGGCCGGTGGCGCCGACCACGTGGTCGGCGGTGACGCCGGCCCGGACGTTCTCGCCGCTGGTGTGGCGCACGGTGCTCTGGATGATCAGCAGGGTGCCGCAGAAGGCGGTGACCAGGACGATCGGGGTGATCGCGGAGGCCAGGCGGCGGGCGTTGGCGCGGGTGTTGTCGGCGGCCAGCGAGCCGGGCGCGCCGCCGGCCCGCAGCGGGGCGCCGAGCACCGCGGCGGCGACCCGGGCCAGCCAGGGGCCGAGCAGGGCGACGGCCATCATGAAGCACATCACCACGCCGAGCGCGGTCTGGGCGGCCTTGGCGCCGTCCAGGGAGGTGGCGATGGCCGCGGCCGCGATGCCGCCGGCGGCGAAGACCAGTCCGAGGACGGTGCGCACCGCGCCCGGGCGGGGCGCTTCGACGGCGGCCTCGCCGAGCGCCTGGGCGGCCCGCATCCGGGACGGCCGGCGGGCGGCCAGGAACCCGGCGGTCAGCGCGGCGAGGGTGCAGGCGAGGACGGCGGCGAGCATCGGCAGCGGGCCGACGTCCAGGCGGACGTCCGCGGGGACGGCGCCGCGCTCGACCAGCTGGTCGAACCACCAGCGGGCGAGGGCGAGTCCGGGCAGGATGCCGAGCGCCGCGGCGAGCGGCGCGACCAGCATCGCCTCGGCGGCGATGGTGCGGCGGATCTGGCGCGGGGTGGCGCCGATGGCGCGCAGCAGGGCGAACTCGCGGGCGCGCTGGCCGGTGGCGAGGGCGACGGTGCTCATCACCACGAAGACCGCGGTCATGGTGGCGTAGCCGCCGAAGCTGCCGCCGAGCGCCATCAGCAGGGTGCGGGCTCCGCCGAGGTCGGGGTGCTCGACGGCGCCCCGGTCGTCCCCGGTGAGGACCTTGACGGCACCGGCTCCGGCACCGGCTCCGGCACCGGCGTCGCCGCCGACGGCCTGGCGGACCTGGGCGGCGAGCGCGGCGGTGGTCACGCCCGCGCGGGGCTGGACGGCGATGGCGTCGATCCGGCCGGGGTGGCCGGAGAGGCGGTCGGCGGTGGCGTCGGCGAACCAGGCGGTGGGGCCGGCCTGCTGGGCGGCGGCCAGGCCGGAGACCCGGTAGTCCGCGGTGCCGCCGGGCGCGGTGAGCGTGAGGTTCGCGCCGGGCGCGATGTGGGCAGCGCGCGCCGTGTTGGCGTCCAGCACCACCTCGTTCGCGCCGGGGGCCCGGCCCTCGACCAGGGTGTCGCCCGGCCCGGCGATGCCGAGCGCGGCGAAGCCCCGGCCGGTCAGGGCCGGCGCCCGGCCGGAGGCGGGCAGCGGGAAGGCGCTGTCCGGGCGGGCCGCCGCGACCCCGGGCAGCGCGGCCAGCCGGCCGGCCAGCGCGGCGTCCGTCCGGGCCCGCTCCGGGGTGGCCTCCTCCGTCGTCTCGGTGTCCGTGCCGACCTTCCGCTGGATCTTCACCGCCTGGTCGGCCGCGACCACCACCGGGGTGTCCGCGTACCGGGCCGGCTTGAGGCTCGCGGTCAGACCGGTCTGCAGCAGCACGCCGCAGGCCACCACCACGGCGGCGCCCAGCAGCAGGGCGACCAGGGTGCCCGCGAAGGACGCGGGCCGGAAGCGCACCGAGGAGCGCGCGAGTCCGTTCGTCATGCCGCCGCTCCCACCGGGCGGGCGGTCAGCGCGACCATCCGGTCCGCGACGGTCTGCGGGCTCGGGTGCGGCAGGTCGTCGACGATCGCGCCGCCGGCCAGGAACAGCACCCGGTCGGCGAAGGAGGCCGCCACCGGGTCGTGGGTCACCATCACCACCGTCGCGCCGAGCGAGTCCACGGCCTGCCGCAGCAGGGCCAGCACCTCGTGCGCGGTGCGGGTGTCCAGCGCGCCGGTCGGCTCGTCGGCGAAGACCACGTCCGGGCGGGTGATCAGCGCGCGGGCGATCGCCACCCGCTGCTGCTGGCCGCCGGAGAGCTGGCCGGGCCGCCGCTTGGCGTGCTCGCCCAGGCCCACCCGGGCCAGCAGCTCCCGTGCCCGGGCCCGGTCCTGGCGCTCCCCGGCGAGGCGCTGCGGGAGCAGCACGTTCTGCTCGACGGTCAGCGAGGGCAGCAGGTTGAAGGCCTGGAAGACGAAGCCGATCCGGCTGCGGCGCAGCTTGGTCAGCCGGTTCTCGCTCAGCGCGGTGATGTCCTCGCCGCCGAGCCGGACCTGCCCGGAGTCCGGGCGGTCCAGGCCCGCCGCGCACTGGAGGAAGGTGGACTTGCCGGAGCCGGACGGGCCCATCACCGCGGTGAAGCTGCCGTGGGCGAGCGCCAGGTCGACCCCGCGCAGCGCGTGCACCGTCGCCTCGCCGCGGCCGTAGGTGCGGCGCACCCCGCGCAGCTCGATCGCGGGGGCCGCCTGCGGGGCCGGGGCGTACCCGCCGTGACCGTCGGCGCCGTAGCCCTCGCGGCCGTATCCGTCGGGGCCGTACCCCTCGGCAGCGTGGCCGCCGGGGCCGTACTGATCCGTCCCGAACTCGTCGGTCCTGCGGCGGTCTTGGCGGCGTGCCATGGGTGGGCCTTCCTTCGGTTCTGCGTCGCTCGTCGTCAACGTGCTCCAACCTAGGGACGACGGGCTCCGCGAACCATGCAGGCCACCGGCGGAACGGCGGTGGGGTTATCCCCCCACCGCTTCGGCGGGAATCCCCAGGTAGGCGGCGCGCAGGACGGCGAGCGCCGGGTGCGCGGGGTCGAAGGCGGTGCCGTCCACGGCCGCCAGCGGGCGCACCCCGACCCCCGCGTTCACCGCGAAGGCGGCGGTGAAGCGGTCCAGCCCGTCGGCGGGCAGCGGCGCGCGGGACTGCGGGCCCCGGTACGCGCCGGACAGCAGCGCCTCCGTCACGCCGGGCAGGCTCGGGCCCTGCGGCCAGACCAGCCGCTCCCCGGCCAGGAAGCCGACGTTCCAGGTCGCCCCCTCGACCACCAGGCCGTCCTCGCCGACCAGCAGCACGTCGTCGTAGCCCGCCAGTTGGGCCTGCCGACGGTGGTGCACCAGGCCGAACAGGCCGACGTGCTTCACCTCCGGCAGCTCCCGCCGGTACGCCGCGGTGCGGACCCGCAGCGGGGCGGGCTCGGCCGCCGCGGCCGGGCGGGTGGTCACCAGCAGGGCGGGCGCGGCCGGGGCGGCGGGGCGCTCCAGGCCGAGCGCCGGGTCGTACACGGTGACCCGGACGATCACCGGCGCACCGTCGGCGGGCAGCACCGCGCCGATCCGCTCCCGCACCGCCGCCCGGTCCAGCTCGGCGCCGAACAGCACCCGGCAGTCCCGGACCAGCCGGTCCAGGTGCAGGGCCAGACCGCGCACCCGGCCCGCCTCGGCGCGCAGGGTGGTGAAGTGCCCGTAGTTGAGCAGCCCCAGCGCGGCCAGCCGCGCCGGGTCGGCGGGGGCGCCGTCGATCTCGATCTCAGCCATCCCCCGAGTCTGCCAGCTGCGGGGACCCGGGCCGCGGCGCGGAGCCCGGCAGCGCGGACCGCGGGGGCACTGACTGCGGCGGGACGGACTCCGGCAACGCGCTCTCCGGCGACGCGCCCTCCGGCAGCGGCACCGGGCGGTACGGGCTCACCACCCGCCGGCCCGCCGCCCGGGCCACCCGCTCGAACTCCTCTATCCGGTACGCCAGGCCCTCCGGCTCCCCGGCGTCCGACCAGCGCCACGCCTCCGCCCACCACTGCGGGCCGCGCACCAGCGGCCGGCCGGCCAGCGCCAGGTACAGGGCCAGCGTGGAGCGGGCGTACTCGTGCACCCAGCCGTCGCAGCCCCGGTAGTCCGCCGTCTCGTCCAGCCGCAGCCAGCGGCCCTCCTGCCCGGCGGCCAGTATCGGCACCCAGCCGCGCAGCCGGTCGGCGACCAGCAGGAGCAGCCGGCCGTCCTCCTCCCGCACCCGGTGCAGGGGGAGTTGGGGCATCCGGGCGAAGGACAGCGAGTGCTTCCAGCCCACCACCCACAGGCCCCGGCGCAGGTAGTAGCGGACCGCCGGCTGCCAGGTCCAGTGCGCCTCCAGCCGGAACCCCGGCAGGCCCTCGGCGGTGGCCGCCGCGTACACCTCGTCCAGCGCGGCGGCGGCCAGGCCCCGCCCGCGCGCGGCCGGGGCCACGTAGAGGGAGGAGACGGCGAGCTGGCTCGGGCCCTTGGTCCAGTTGTCCACGGCGACGGTGCCCACCACGGCGCCGTCGTCGTCCTGGATCCAGTAGCGCCGCCGGTACAGCTCACCGCCCGGCCACTCCCGCCCGCTCTCCCCCAGCCGCTCCCGCCAGGCGCGCTCCGCCGGCGGCGCCAGCCCGTCCGGGTCCACCAGCTCGCCCAGCCCGCCCTCCACCAGGGACGCCAAGTCCCAGAGCGCGAACCGCCGTTCGTCCCCCGGCCCGGCCGCCCGCAGCCGCGGCCCCGCCGCCAGCCGGTCCTGCGCCCGCTCCACCGCCGCATCCCACGACCTCACCACAGGGCGAGGATAGCGGCGCGGCGGGGACGATCAGTAATCCGGCCGCCACCGAATGTCAGTGCGGGGAGCGGGAGGTGGCGCCGACCCCGCCCCGCCGCCGGGCCGGCCCCGAGGACGGCGCCCGCCGCCGGCGGCCGTCGGGGCGGGGTAGGGAAAACCCGACCACGAGACTCGACCTGGCCGTGATGACCCCGCCGAGCTGCGGCGATGCAATGAAGCGGTGACGAAACGGGCGTGGTGGTGGTGCGGCGGGTGGCTGGTCGCGGCGGGGTGGGCGGGGGCGTTCCCGGTGGTGTCCGGGCTCGGTCCGCACCGGAGTTGGGGGGCCTGGGCGGCCTGCGGGTACCTGCTGGCGGCGCTCGCCGTGGTGCTGGTGCGGCGGCGCGGACGTGAGGTCTCGGTGGCGGTCGCGGCCCTCGGGGCGGTGCTGGTGCCACTGCTCCTGCTGGTCCTGGACGGGCGGGGGCAGAGCGAGGTCGGGGTGATCGAGCGCTCCGGGTCGCTGCTGCTGCACACCGGCACGCCGTACCTGGCCGAGCCGCGGACCGTCGAGGAGTACACCCCGTACCTCCCCGGGATGGCCCTGCTGGGTCTGCCGCGGGCGCTGCTGGACGGCACCCCGCTGAGCGGCTCGCCGCTGGGCGACGCCCGGCTGTGGTGCGCGGCGGTGTTCCTGGTCTGCGTGCTGCGGACGGTGCCCGCCGGGCGCCGGCTCGGCGCCGCCGCGCTCACCGCCTCGCCGGTGGTCGCGCTGCCGCTCTGCGTCAGCGGGGTGGACCTGCCGCTCACCGGCCTCTGCTGGCTCGCCCTGGTCCGCGCCGCCGAACGGCGGCCGGTGGCGGCCGGGTTGGCGCTGGCCGCCGCCTGCGCGCTGAAGTGGACGGCCTGGCCGGCGCTGGCCGTGGTGGCGGCCCTGCTGGCGGCCACCGCCGGACGGCGCGCGGCGCTGCGCGGGGTAGCCGTCGCGGTGGGGGCAGCGGCGCTGGCGGTGCTGCCGGTGGCGCTGCGCGCGCCGGGGCCGCTGGTGGAGCAGGTGTTCGCCTTCCCCACCGGGCGCGGCGGCCTGCCGACACCGGCCGCGAGCCCGCTGCCCGGGCGGCTGCTGGCCGACCTCGGCCCGGCCGGCTGGTGCGCCGCCGTCGGCCTGCTGCTGCTCGCCGGGCTCGCCGTCGGGGCGTCCCTGGCCGTCCGGCCGCCCCGCACCGCGCCCGCCGCGGTGCACCGGCTGGCCCTCGGGCTGACCGCGGCCTTCCTGCTGGCGCCCGCCGGGCGGTTCGGCTACCTCGCGCTGCCGCTCGTCCTGGTCCTGCTGTCCCTCTCGTCCTCCGTCTCGCCCTCCCTCCCGTCCTCCGTTCCGCTCTCCGTTCCGAAAGGCCTGCCATGGGCACCACCCTCGTCGTCACCAACGACTTCCCGCCGCGCCAGGGCGGCATCGAAACCTTCGTCAAGGCCATGGCCGACCGCGTCCCCGGTCACGACCTCGTGGTCTACACCTCGGCCGAACCGGGTGCGGAGCACCACGACGCCGCTCTCCCCTACCCGGTGATCCGCGACCGCGCCCGCACCCTGCTGCCGACCCCGCGGGCCACCCGCCGGGCCGCCGAGATAGCCCGGGCGCACGGCTGCGACCGGGTCTGGTTCGGCGCCGCGGCCCCGCTCGCCGCGATGACGCCCGGCCTGCGGCGGCTGGCGCCCGGCATCCGCCGCACCGTCGCCACCACCCACGGCCACGAGATCTGGTGGGCCCGCACCCCGGGCGCCCGCGGCCTGCTGCGCCGGATCGGCCGCGGCACGGACGTGGTCACCTACCTCGGCGCCTACACCCGCGCCCGGATCGCGCCCGCGCTCGGACCGGACGCCCGGCTGGCGCGCCTGGTGCCGGGGGTCGACCCGGCGGTCTTCCGGCCGGCCGCCGAGGACTCCGTCGGGGAGGCGTCCGCCGCCCCGGTGGTCCTCTGCGTGGCGCGGCTGGTCCCGCGCAAGGGCCAGGACGTGCTGATCCGCGCGCTGCCCGCGATCCGCCGGGCCGTGCCCGGGACCACCCTGGTGCTGGTCGGCCGGGGCCCGGACGAGGACCGGCTGCGGGGCCTCGCCCTCCGCCTCACCGAGCCGGGCAGCGTGGTGTTCACCGGCGGCCTCGACCACGCCGCGACGGCCGTCCACTACGCGGAGGCGGACGTCTTCGCGATGCCGTGCCGCACCCGCCGACTGGGCCTGGAGGCCGAGGGCCTGGGCATCGTCTTCCTGGAGGCGGCCGCGGCCGGCCTCCCGGTGGTGGTCGGCCGCTCCGGCGGCGCCCCGGACACCGTCCTGGACGGCGTCACCGGCGCGGTCGTCGACGGCCGCGCGCCCGCCGAAGTGGCCGCCGCCCTGACCCGGATCCTGCTCGCCCCGCCCGCCGAGCGCGCCCGGATGGGGGCGGCGGGGCGGCGCTGGGCGGAGGAGCACTGGACCTGGGAGGCCTCGGCGCGGCGGCTCACCGAGCTGCTCGACCCCGCCGTGCCCCTGCCGGACCCGGCCGACCCGGCCGACCCGGCCGCCGCGGTCACTCCGGCTGCCCCCGCAGGTGCCTGACCAGCCGGGCGATCGCGGGCGCCCCGCCGTTGGCGCCGACCGCCGTCACCCAGTTCCGCGCCTGGCCCGGCAGGTCCTCCCGGCTCGGGCAGGAGAAGCTGAACAGCCAGACGTGGGCCGACAGGTCGCGTTCCGGAAGTGCTCGCCACTCCTCGCCCCCGGCGGCCGTCAGCACGTCCTGGCAGGCCGCCAGCGCCTGGTCCCCGTCCCCGGCCCACTCCTGCCGCAGCCACAGCAGGAAGTTGGTCTGGGCCGTCGTGGTGTCGTCCCTGGTCGCCTCGCCCTTGAGCATCCGGTTGACGATCGCGCTCTGCGGTTCCCGTGTCCTCGCCATGCCGCCATCGTTCCGGCACCGCGGCCGCCCTGACAAGGGCGTCACTCAAAAGCCGTACGGCGCCCGCCCGTTCACTCCCCGCGCAGGTGGGCCAGCACCGCGAGGACCCGCCGGTTGCCCTCCGTCGGGTCCAGGTCCAGCTTCATGAAGATGTTCCCGCAGTGCTTCACCACCGAGGCCTCGGTGATGCTCAACCGGCCTGCCACGGCCTGGTTGTTGAGGCCCTCGGCCATCAGCGCGAGCACCTCGCGCTCGCGCGGGGTGAGCCGGGCCAGCGGGCGGTCGGCGGACCGGCCGCGCAGCAGCACCCGGACCACCTCGGGGTCGATCAGCGTCTCCCCGTCGGCGACCCGCCGCAGCGCGTCCAGGAAGTCCGCGACGTCGCCGACCCGGTCCTTCAACAGGTAGCCCAGACCGGCCGGTTGGGCGCCGGCGGCGGCGAGCAGCCGGGTCGCGTACGGGGTGGCCACGTACTGGGAGAGGACCAGGACGGGCAGGCCCGGGTGGCGCTCGCGCAGGGCGAGGGCGGCGCGCAGGCCCTCGTCGGTGTGGTCGGGGGGCATCCGGACGTCGGTGACCACGATGTCCGGCCGCTCGGCGTCGACGGCCGCGGCCAGCGCCTCCGCGTCGCCGACGGCGGCGGTCACCCGGTGGCCGCCGAGGGTGAGGAGTTCGACCAGTCCGGCGCGCAGCAGCACCGCGTCCTCGGCGATCACGACCCGGAGCACGGGACCTCCAGCCGCAGCGTCGTCGGGCCGCCCGTCGGGCTCGTCACCATCAACCGTCCTCTCAGCAGTGCCACCCGGTCGGCGAGTCCCGCCAGCCCGGCCCCGGCGGCCGGGTCCGCCCCGCCCCGGCCGTCGTCGGTCACCTGGACGACCAGCCGGCCGCCCGCGAGCCGCCCGTGGACGGTGATCGCGGTGGCGCCGCTGTGCTTGGCGGCGTTGGTGAGCGCCTCGGTGACGGTGAAGTAGGCGGTGGTCTCCACCGGGGCGGGCAGCCGCTCCGGGAGCTCGATGTCGGTGGCCACCGGGATCGGGTGGCGCTGCGCGACCTCGTCGACGGCGGCGGCGAGCCCGTGGTCGGTGAGCACCTGCGGGTGGATGCCGCGCACCAGCCCGCGCAGCTGCTCCAGCGCCTGCCGGGCCTCGCCGCGCGCCCGGGTGACGAGCTCCGCCGCCCGGCCGTCCCGGTCGCGCAGCTCGTACTCGGCGAGCCCGAGGGTCATGCTGAGCGCGACCAGCTGCTGCTGCGCGCCGTCGTGCAGGTCGCGCTCGATCCGGCGCCGCTCGGCCTCGAAGGCGTCGGCCAACCGGGCCCGGGAGCGGGTGAGTTCGAGCACCTGGTGGCCGAGGTCGTCCTCCCGGGGTCCGAGCAGGAAGCGGGCCAGCGCGACCTCGGCCCGGACCAGCAGCGCCCCGGCGTAGGCGCAGAGCAGCAGACCGGCCAGTCCGGCGGCGGTGAACGGCAGGGCGGCGAACGGCCCGGCGACGGCGCGCCCGGGGACGAGCATCACGGTCTCCGGGGCGAGCGCCCAGACCACCAGCGGGGAGACCGTGAACGCGCCGGAGATCACCAGCAGCGCGGTGAAGCCCAGCGAGGCGGCGGCCAGCACGGTCGAGGTGAGCCCGGCGTGGGCGAGTTCGCGCCAGGTGGCCCGCTCGCGCAGCCGGGTGCGGACACGGGCCCGGCGGCCGGCCCCGGGCAGACTGCGGTGCGGGTCGGGCGGCGGGACCGGCTCGACCAGCCGCAGCCGCCACCGGGCCACACCGGCGGCGGGGATGCCCGCGAGCGCCAGGGCGAGCAGCACCGGCAGTCCGACGCCGACCACCGACAGGCCCGCACCGACCACCAGCAGCACCGCGAGGACCACCAGCAGCACCGGCCCGAACAGCGCCCCGCCGAGCAGGTACGCCCAGCAGCGCGGCACCCAGCGGGTGAACGGGAACCGCAGCGGGTGCGCCCGCAGCGCCTCGCGGACGGACGTCGGCCGCCGCTCCCCGTCCGTCACCGACCCCTCGTTCACCCGGTCCACCCTAACCGACCGGCTGACGGTCCTTCGGGGCCCGGGCGCGGGCCGCGCGCGGCCTGGTCAGCGCGACGGCGGCGACCACCAGGGCGCCGCCGGCCAGGGCGTTCCAGCCGACCGGCTCGGCGAGGAAGGCCGCGCCCAGCGCGGTGGACCACAGCGGCGTCACGTACGTCACGGCCGAGGCGACCGTCGTCCCGGCGCCGCGGACCAGCGCCAGGTTGATCAGGTAGGCCACGCCCGTACCGAGCGCGCCGAGCACCAGCAGCGCGCCGGCCGCGGCGGCGCCCGGCCAGCGCGGGAGGCCCGCGGCGAACGGCGCCACCAGGGCCAACTCGACGGTGGCGCAGGTGATCTGGAGCGTGGAGAGGGTGGTCACCGACTCCGGGCGGCCGGACAGGAAGCGGCGCAGGTAGGCGAAGCCCGCGCCGTAGCAGCAGGCGGCGGCCAGGCAGGCCAGCGCCCCGGCGGCCGCACCGGCGCCCAGGCCGCGCCAGACCCCGAGCACGGTGAGCACGCCGACGAAGCCGAGTCCGAGACCGGCCAGCCGGCGGCCGCCCGGGCGGCGCTCCTCGGGGACGGTCAGCACCGCGAACAGCAGGGTGAACAGCGGGGTGGTCGCGTTCATCACCCCGGCGAGCACCGAGCTGACCCTGGTCTCCCCGAAGGAGAAGAGGGTGAACGGCACGCTGTTGAGCAGCACCGCGACCACCGCCGAGTGCCCCCACAGCGCCCGGTCGCGCGGGGCCCGCTCGCCGCGCAGCAGCAGCACCGCCCACAGCGTGGTGGCGCCGAGCAGGCAGCGCCACAACGCCACCCACAGCGGCGGCACGCCCGCCTCGACCGCCACCTTGATCAGGGCGAAGCTCGCGCCCCAGATCGCCGACAGTGCCACGAAGCCCGGCAACCAGCGCCTCACCCCGACCACCTCCGTCCTCCCGTCGCGTCTTCTGGACAGAGCGTGGCCCGGCGCCGCAGCATGAGTCCAACAAGTGGCAGTGCACTCGTAATGAGGAAGTCTCATGACCCCGGACGTCAACCTGGCCCAGCTCAGGGCACTGGTCGCGGTCGCCGACACCGGCGGCTTCAGCGCGGCCGCCGACGAGCTCGGCATCAGCCAGTCCGCGGTCTCGCACGCCGTCGCCGCGCTGGAGCGCAGCCTCGGCGCCCCCGTGCTGTGGCGCGGCAGCCCGTGCCGGCCCACCCCGCTGGGCGAGCAGGTCCTGCCGCACGCCCGGACCGCCGTCGCCTCGGCCGCCGCCGTCCGCGCGATCGCCACCCGGCACTCCGGCGGCCCGACCGGCACCGTACGGCTGGCGGCGCCGACCACCGTCTGCCAGGCGCTGCTGCCCGGGCTGCTCAAGGACTGGCGGGCGGCCTACCCGCAGGTGACCGTCCGGGTCTTCGAGGGCGAGGACGACGAGCTGGCGGCCTGGCTGGAGGCGGGCACGGTGGACGCCGCCGTCCTGGTGGACGCCGGGCCGCTGCCGCCCGGGGCGGTCTCGCTCGGCGCCGACTCGATGCACGCGCTGCTCCGCCGCGACCACCCGCTCGCCGGTCAACCGACCGTCCACGTGGCCGAGTTGGAGGACGACGACTTCCTGCTCTCGGAGGGCGGCTGCGAGCGCCACATCCGCGAGGCCTACCGGCGGGCCGGCACCCGCTTCACGCCCCGGCACCGCATCCGCGACCTGAACAGCCTGATCGGCATGGTGCACGCGGGCGTCGGGGTCTCGGTGATGCCCGCGCTGGCGCTGACCATGCTCCCGGCCGACTGCGTGCTGGTCCCGATCCGGCCCGCCGTCCACCGGACGCTGTCGCTGACCGGGCCGACCGGCCGCCCGTGGTCCCCGGCGGTCGGCTCGCTGCTGGCGGGGATGGCACCGGGAGTGGCGGCCGGGGCGGCGGCCGGAGTTCCGTCCCGGTGAGCCGACTCCAGGGCCCGTCGGCCGACCGGTGCGCCTTGACCTCTTTGGGGTTGACCGCCCTTCCCTGACAGGTCTATACCAGTGAGGACCTTCGGCAACCACCCGCCGCCGACGGCCCGTTCGGCCGCCACGCCACCCCCGCACCCGGCGTGAGCAGGCCCGCCTCCCCCACTGCCGTTTCCTGGAAAGGCTTCCGATGGAGCGCGCTCTTCCCCCACAGCACACCGCACGTCCTCCCTTCAGGCGCCGCGCCGTACTCGCCGTGGCCGCCGCGCTCGGCCTGGTCGCCGGCGGCGTCGCCGCCCTGGCCGGCACCGGCTCCGCCGCCGCGGACACCACCGGCACCGGGGCCGCCGGGGCAACCGGAGGGCTCGGCAGCAACTGGTACGCCTCGGCGCCGTACCTGATGCCCGAGGACAACAGCCCGCCGGACGCCGCCGCCGTCATGGACGCCACCGGCCAGAAGGCCTTCCAGCTGGCGTTCATCCTGGCCCAGGGCAGCAGCTGTTCGCCCGCCTGGGGTGGCACCTCCCCGATCGACACCGACACCACCATGCCGGGCGTCATCCAGACCGTCCGCGGCAAGGGCGGGGACGTCTCGGTGTCGGTCGGCGGGTACGGCGGCACCAAGCTGGGCCAGGTCTGCGGCACCCCCGAGGCGACCGCCGCCGGGTACCAGAAGGTGATCACCAAGTACGGCCTCAAGGCGATCGACTTCGACCTGGAGGAGCCGGAGTACGAGAACACCGCGGCCATCCACAACGAGATCGGCGCGGCGCGGATCCTCCAGCAGAACAACCCCGGCCTGTACGTCTCGATCACCACCGCCGGCACCAACGCGGGCACCGGCTGGTTCGGCACCCAGATGCTCAACGAGGCCAAGTCGCAGGGCTTCACGCCCGACAACTACTCGATCATGCCGTTCGACGGCGGCTTCAGCGGCGCCGCGGCGCAGACCGACGCGCTGGTGAAGTTCAACCAGATCCTGCAGACCACCTTCGGCTGGAACGAGGCCACCGCCTACGCCCACGAGGGCGTGTCGATGATGAACGGCCGCACCGACGCCGCCGAGTACTTCCACCAGTCCGACTTCCAGACCGTGCTGGACTTCGCCACCGCACACGGCCTGGCCCGGTACACCTACTGGTCGGTCAACCGGGACCGCCAGTGCGCGGGCAACGTCGACCCGGGGCTGTCCGGCGCCTGCTCCAGCGTGGTGCAGAACGACTGGGACTTCACCAGGTTCACGGTGAAGTTCGCCGGGGCGACCCCGCCCACCACGCCGCCCACCACCCCGCCGACGACTCCCCCGACCACGCCGCCCACCACCCCGGGCAACTGCGCCGCCCCGGCGTGGAGCGCGAGCACCACGTACAACGGCGGCGCCAAGGTCTCGTACAACGGGCACGCCTACCACGCCAAGTGGTGGACGCTGAACGAGGTGCCGAGCGCCAGTGGCCAGTGGGGCGTCTGGGCCGACGACGGGCCCTGCTGACGGCCGTACCGGCGACCACCAGCGGGGGGCGGGCGT
>NZ_JBHVEU010000079.1:0-24809 GCF_042802075.1 Kitasatospora sp. NPDC057518 | reverse complement strand
GCGCTCCCGCTCCGCCCGCACCCCCGCCCCGTCCGCGCCGCCCGTCCCGTCCACCCCGGTCGCCCCGGCCGCCCAGACCCCGAAGGAGCCCCTCCGCCATGGCCCTGCGCTACCCCAGGCTCGACGCCCTCTTCTCGGACCACCCCGCGCCCGCCCGGCGCCCGGCCCCGCGGCCGGCTCCCGCGCCCGGCCTGGTGGTGGACACCGAGCAGCGCACCGTCACCGTCGAGGGCCGCCCCGTCACCATGCCGTACCTGGAGTTCGAGCTGCTCGCCCACCTGGTCGGCAACCCGCTGCGGGTGCACTCCCGGCGCCAGCTGATGGAGAACGTCTGGGGGCGCCCGGACAGCGGCGACTCCCGCACCGTCGCCACCCACATCGCCCGGATCCGGCGCAAGCTCGGCCCCGGCCACCGGGAGGCGATCGCCACCGTCCGGCAGATCGGCTACAAGTACGACCCCCGGCTGGCCCGGACCGCCTGACGCCGCCGGCCGGACCTGACCCGACCCCACCACCGAAGGACCCGACGACCGTCCGAAGGAGGACCCCCGCGATGACCCGAACCGCCCTGTTCCCCAGGACCGGCAGAGGGACCGCGCTGTGCGGCGTCCTACTGCTGATCACCGCCGAGGGCCTCGCCGTCGCCCTCGCGCCCCACCCCCTGCGGCTCTTCCTGTCCGGCACGCTCATCGGCGCCTCGACCGCCGGGCTGCTGCTCGCCCTGCTGCTGGCCACCAGCCGGCGGCGGGCGGGCGCGGCCGCGGCGGCGGGGGCCCGGCCGTTCCGCGACGACGCCCAGTGGTTCAGCGCCCGCTCGCTGGACGGCTTCCCGATGGAGCAGGTCCGCCCGCTGCTGCTCGCCCCCGGCGCGCCCGGCCTGAGCCGGCTCTACACCGCCTGGGTGTTCGCCACCCACGGGCACGACCCGCAGTGGATCGCCCGGCACCTGGACCTGCCCGTCCGCACCGCCCGGCTGCTGGTCACCGCGGCCCGGCGGCACACCGGGGCCGCTCCCACCCGGTAGCGACCGGCGGGGCCCGGGCAGCGGTCCTCGAAACGCGGGACGGGTTTGCGTACGGACGTACCGAGGGAGCAGACTGCCCGGGTTTGCGCCGGAGGTACCGCCATGACCCTGCCGAAGTCCGTCCCGGCCCTGTCCCGGGGCTCGCTGCCCGCCCGGACGGCGAGCCGCCTCGGCGGTCGGGTGTGGGTGGACCTGGTCGTCGCGGCCGCCGTGCTGGTGCTGCTCTACCTGGGACTGCGCCTCGGCCAGGGCGGCACCCTCCGGTTCTCCACCGCCCGGGACGCGGCCGTCGACACCGACCCGGCCCGGCTGCCGTACGACGCCCTGCGCTCGCTGCTGCGGATGTTCACCGCGCTCGCCGTCTCGGTCGTCTTCACCTTCGGCTACGCCTACGCCGCCGCCCGCAGCCGCCGGCTGGAGCGGGTGCTGATCCCGGCGCTGGACATCCTCCAGTCGGTGCCGGTGCTCGCCTTCCTGAGCGTCGCCGTCTCCGGCTTCCTCGCGCTCTTCCCCGGCTCGATGCTCGGCCTGGAATGCGCCGCCGTGTTCGCCATCTTCACCTCCCAGGCCTGGAACATGACCTTCGCCTTCTACCAGGCGCTGGTCTCGCTGCCGCCCGAACTCGACGAGCTGTCCCGCTCGTTCGGGTTCAGCCGGTGGACGCGGTTCTGGAAGGTCGAACTGCCCTCGGGCATGATCGGCCTGGTCTGGAACGGCATGCTCGGCTTCGGCGGCGGCTGGTTCTTCCTGGTCGCCTCCGAGGCGATCACCGTGGACGGCCAGCGCTACGCGCTGCCCGGGGTCGGCTCGTACGCGGGCGCGGCCATCGCCGCCGGGGACCTGGGCCGGGTCGGCTGGGCGATCGCCACCATGGTCGTGCTGGTGGTCGGCGTCAACTTCCTGTTCTGGCGGCCGCTCACCGCCTGGGCCGAACGGTTCAAGAACGAGCAGTCCGAGGCCACCGAGGTGCAGCGCTCGGTCATGCTGGACCTGCTGCGCCGCTCCCGCCTGCCCGCCGCGCTCGGCCGGGTGCTGCGGCCCGTCGGCAGGGCCCTGAACCGGGCCGGGCGGGTGTTCGGCACCGCCGAGCGCCCGCCGGCCGTCCACCCCGGCCGGCGGCGGGCCGGGGACGTGGCCTTCGGCCTCGTCTCGGGCGGCATCGTGCTCTGGGGCCTCGTCGACCTCGGCCGCTACCTCGCCGACCGCACCGGCCTCGGCGTGTTCGGCGAGCCGCTGCTGCTCGGGCTCGCCACCCTCGCCCGGGTGGTCGTGCTGGTCGCGGTGGCCACCGTGGTCTGGGTGCCGATCGGCGTGCGGATCGGCTTCTCGCCCCGGCTGACCAGGATCGCCCAGCCCGTCGTCCAGGTGCTGGCCGGCTTCCCGGCCAACTTCGTCTTCCCGCTGGTGGTCTGGCTGCTGCTGCGCACCGGGGTGTCGATCGACCTCGGCGGCATCCTGCTGATGGCCCTCGGCTCCCAGTGGTACATCCTGTTCAACGCCATCGCCGGGGCCATGGCCGTCCCCGCCGACCTGCGCGAGGCGATGGACGACCTCGGCGTGCGCGGCCGGCAGCGCTGGCGGCGGCTGATCATCCCCGGGATCTTCCCGGCGTACGTCACCGGCGGCATCACCGCCTCCGGCGGCGCCTGGAACGCCTCCATCGTCGCCGAGGTGGTCACCTTCGGCTCCACCACGCTCACCGCGACCGGCCTCGGCGCGTACATCGCCCGGGCCGCCGAGCACGGCGACCACCCGCGCCTGCTCGCCGGGGTCGCGGTGATGAGCCTGTACGTCGTCGTCCTCAACCGTCTGCTCTGGCGCCGGCTGTACCGGCTGGCCGAGCGCCGCTACTCGCTGTAGTCCGGAGTCCGCCGATGCGCTTCCCCTTCCGCCGCCGCCCCGCCGAGCCCGCGCCCGTCGAGCCCGCGCCCGTCCCGCGCGGGGACGTCCCGCACGACGACGCCCCGCGCCCGGACGACGAGGTCCTGCTGGAGACCGTCGGCCTGACCAAGGCCTACGCCGGGGCCGCCGGCGAACTGCCGGTGCTCTCCGGCATCGACCTGACCGTGCGGGCCGGCGAGATCGTCGCCGTGCTCGGCCGCTCGGGCTCCGGCAAGTCCACCCTGCTGCGCTGCCTGGCCGGCCTGATCCCGCCCAGCTCCGGCACCGTCCGCTACCGCGGCACCCCGCTCACCGGCGCCAACCCCGGCACCGCGCTGGTCTTCCAGACCTTCGCGCTGCTGCCCTGGCTGACCGTCCGGCAGAACGTCGAGCTCGGATTGGAGGCCCGCGGGGTGCCGCCCCGGGAGCGCGCCCGGGCCGCCGCCCAGGCCATCGACCTGATCGGCCTCACCGGCTTCGGGTCCGCCTACCCCAAGGAGCTCTCCGGCGGCATGCGCCAGCGGGTCGGCTTCGCCCGGGCGCTGGTCGTCGAACCGGACGTGCTGATGATGGACGAGCCGTTCTCGGCCCTCGACGTGCTCACCGCCGAGAACCTGCGCGGCGAGCTGATGGAACTGTGGGACTCCGGCCAGTTCCCGACCCGGGCCGTCGTGCTGGTCACCCACAACATCGAGGAGGCGGTGCTGATGGCCGACCGCGTCGTGGTCCTCGGCGCCCGCCCGTACGGGACCATCCGGGAGACCGTCGAGGTCGACCTGGAACGGCCGCGCGACCGCGACTCGGCCGCCTTCGACGAGCGGGTGGACCGGGTGTACCGGATCATGACCGGCCGCCCCAAGGACACCCGGGCGCCCGGCCGCACCGACCAGCCGGGCCCCGACCCCGACCGCCGCACCGTCGCCAGCACCCCGCTGCCCACCGCCGGCGTCGACGGCCTCTCCGGTCTCGCCGAGACGATCGCCCACCGGGGCGGCGGCTGCGACCTGGCCGGCCTCGCCGACGAGCTCGGCCTGGACATCGACGACCTGCTCCCCCAGGTCGACGCCCTCGACCTGCTCGGCTTCGCCGAGGTCCACGGCGACGACCTGCTGCTCACCGACGCCGGCGCCGCCTACACCGGGGCGGACGCCCAGGACTCCCGCGCCGTCTTCGCCGCCGCGGCCCTGGAGGTCCCGCTGATCAAGCTGATCGCCAACAGCCTCGGCGACCGGCCCGGCGCCACCGTCCGCACCGGCTTCCTGCGCGACCTGCTCGGCCGCCACTACACCGTCGAACAGACCGACCGGCAGCTGGAGACGGCGACCGACTGGGGCCGCTACGCGGGGCTCTTCGCGTACGACGCCGACCGGCAGGAGTACCGGCTGGACGCCCCGGAGCGCTGAGGGCTCAGCCCGTCGCCGGGCGGCGGCGCACCGCGCGGGCCGCGCGGGCGAAGGGCTGCGGCGCGGTCGCACCGGCCGGGGCGGCGCCGTCGTCGCCGCCGTCGCGGCGGTCGGGCAGGTCGTGGGCGATCAGCGCGGCCTCGGTGAGCAGCCCGCGCACCTCGGTGGCCCGGTAGAAGATCCGGGTCCCCTCCCGCCGTGCCACCACCAGCCCGGCCGCCCGGAGCTTCGCCAGGTGCTGCGAGGTCGCCGCGACGTGCGCCCCCAGCAGCTCGGCCAGCTCGCTCACCGGCAGCTCCCGGCGGCTCAGCGCCCACAGCAGCCGGTACCGCGACGGGTCGGCCACCGCCTTCAGCACCGCCACCGCCCGCTCCGCCGCATCGGCGTCCCAGGCCTCTTCCCGCGCACCACCCATACAGGGATCGTACCGATCCGTACCCGGGCACCCGGAGCCGGGAATCCCCGCCGCCCGCGCCGACGGCGGCCGCCGGGTGAATGAAGCGCGACAGAACCGGGGGTACGCGCCGCGGCGGCGCCTAGCCTGGGCCTGGGCCCGGCCGGAACTGCGCACCGGCCGGGCGGAGTTGGTCCTGTCCGCCGCGAGGAAGGGTCGGCCGTGGCTGCCATCAGTGTGATTCCGGGCGACGGCATCGGCCCCGAGGTGGTCGAGTCCGCGCTGGGGCTGGTCGAGGCGTTCGGCCTGGGGCTGGACGTCGACGTGCTGGACCACGTGGGCGCGGAGCGCTACCGCCGGGAGGGCGTGGCACTGGGCGAGGCGGACCTGGCCCGGGTGGCGGCGAGCGGCGCGGTGCTGCTCGGCGCGATCGGGCGGCCGGACCTGGAGCACACCGGGTACGTGCGCGACGTCCTGCTGGAGCTGCGCTACGCCTTCGACCTGTACGCCAACTACCGGCCGGTGCGCCTGTGGCACGACCGGCTCAGCCCGCTGCGGGACCCGGCCCGGCGCGCCCTGGACTGCGTGATCGTCCGGGAGAACACCGAGGGGCTCTACAGCGGCATCGGCGGGAACCTCCGCGCCTCCTCCGACCACGAGGTGGCCGTCGACGCGGACGTCAACACCCGGCACGGCGTCTCCCGGATCCTGGACTTCGCCTTCGCCACCGCCCGCCGGGAGGTCTGCCTGGTGGACAAGGCCAACGCGGTGCGGGCCGGCGGCCGGCTGTGGCAGGAGTGCTGGCGGCGGGCCGCCGAGCGGCACCCCGACACGGCCACCCGGCACCTGTACGTCGACGCCGCCGCGATGAAGCTGGTCACCGAGCCCGAGCGGTTCGACGTCATCGTGGCCAGCAACTCGCACGGCGACATCCTCAGCGACCTCGCGGCCGCGCTGGCGGGCGGGATCGGGCTGGCGCCCTCGGCGAGCCTCAACCCGGAGAGCGGCTTCGGGATGTTCGAGCCGGTGCACGGCTCGGCGCCGGACATCGCGGGCCGGGGCGTCGCCAACCCCTTCGCCTGCCTGCTGACCGCCGCGCTGCTGCTGCGCCACCTCGGCCACGACACGGAGGCGGCCGCGACCGAGGCGGCTGTCGCCGGATCGATCGCGGCCGGACGGACCACCCCGGACCTCGGTGGCACGCTGAGCACCCGGGAGGCGACGCGCGCGGTCCTCGCCGCCCTGTGACGGCGCCCGCCGGGGGCCGGGACAGCGGGCTCAGGGCGCCGGGTACGCCTCGGGCTCCAGGGTCGAGCTGGTCCGGACCACCTCGGCGACGGTCAACTCGTAGAAGGCGTACCACTTCTCCTTCCCCTGCTGCTGGGCGTTGTGGTGCTCCACGTCGGCGCGCCACCGCGCCAGCGTCTCGGGGTCGCGCCACCACACCAGGGCGAGGCGTTCGCCGTCCTCGGTCTCGTAGTTCTTGACCTGGACGAGGTCGTCCCCGTAGACCGCCCGCACCTTCTTGGCGAGGTAGTCCTCCGTGGTCTCGTACTCGTGGTCGTACTGCTCCGAGAAGCGCGACCTGAAAACGACCAGAATCATCATTGATCTCCCGTCAGTTCCGGCTGGTGACACGACAGTTCACGCGACTCGTGCAGATCGGGCGGACCGGGCGGGCAGAGCGAACCGGGCAGGCGGAGCGGGCCGAGCAGACCGCGCGACTCAGCCGGCCCCGGCGAAGGCCCGCAGCTGCGGGTCGGGCAGCTCGGCGGCGCCGGCGCCGTGCCGGCTGAGGATCCGCCGGGCCAGCTCGCGCAGCCGGTGCTCCTCGGTGAGCGCCAGGGAGTAGCTCTCCTCGCTGAACGCGCAGCGCTCGTACAGGGGCCGGAACCGCTCCGGCATCAGGTCGACCAGTCGGCGCGCGATGGCCTCCTCCGCCTCGTGCCTGGGGTCCGGCAGCCGGGACATCGTCCAGTAGTGCCGGTAGGAGATGTCCGCGATCGCGTCGCCGTCGCCCTTGCGGATCCGCTCGTACGCGGCGAAGGCCCGTTCCCAGTCCCGCTCCCGGTCCAGGCAGGCGACCAGGGTGCGGACGTCCTCGAAGGCGGCGTTCATGCCCTGGCCCATGAACGGCGCCATCGCGTGGCAGGAGTCGCCGACCAGCGCGGCCGTGCCGCCCAGGACCCACCGGTCGCACCGGGTGAGCCGGACGGCGGAGACCGGCTTGGCGCCCAACTGCTCCTCCAGGTCCGGGATTCCGGCCGCCAGCCGGGGGAAGACGGCGGCGAACTGCTCGGCCAGGGCCCGCCCGCCGACCGCGGCCCGGTAGGACGGGCGCGGGCCCTCCCGGCGGAAGAACACCGAGCCCGCGAAGCGCCGGCTGGACACCTGCGGGAAGGCCCCGAACAGCGCGTCCCCGGCCGGCCAGTAGTGCATCACCCCGCGGTCGCAGTCGGGCAGGTCCAGGACGATCTCCTGGTAGGCCAGTTCCAGGGTGCTCACCCGTGCCCGGGCGCCCCGCTCGACGAGGGCGCCGCGCACCGCCGAGTGGACGCCGTCGCAGCCGATGACGTGCCGGCACCGCACCCACCGCTCGGCGCCGCCCGCCCCGACCAGCAGCGCGGGCGCCGCCGGGTCGACGGCCAGCACCGGGTGGTCGAAGCGCAGGTCGACTCCCGGCTCGGCCTCGGCCGCGTCCAGCAGCAGCCGGTGCAGCGCCTGCCGCTCGACCGCCCAGATCGCCGCGCCGTCCCGGCTGTACGGGGTGACGGCGGTGCTGCCGTCCGGCAGGTGCCCGCACCGGCCGGTGATCGGCGCGCAGATCCGCCGCACCGCCGCTTCCAGGCCGAGTTCCCGCAGCACCCGCCGGCCCCGCTCGGAGAGGATCACCATCAGCGACCGGCCCTGTCCGGCCGGGATCCGCCGGGGGTCCGCGTGCCGTTCCAGGACGGTCACCCGGCCGTGTCGCCGGGCCAGGTAGAGCGCGGCGACCGGGCCGGCCAGCCCGGCCCCGACCACCACGATGCCGCCGCCCGCCGTCGCGGGCCCGTACGAGTCGCTCATCGGGGCCTCCCGCCGCTACCAGGTGACCGGGAGCTCGCGGACGCCGTAGGCCACGCCGTCGTACTTGAACGGGACGTCGGCGAAGTCGATGGCCAGGCGCAGCGTGGGGATCCGCCGGTAGAGCGTGCCGTAGACGGTCTGGAGTTCGAGGACGGCCAGCGGGCGGCCCAGACAGTGGTGGGGGCCGAAGCCGAACGCCAGGTGGTGCGCGGCGTCCCGGGTGATGTCGAGGCGGTCCGGGTCGGGGAAGTTGTCCGGGTCCCGGTTGGCCAGTTCGCTGGTCAGGATGATGCCCTCGCCGGCCCGGATGACGACGTCGCCGACGGTGATGTCCTCCAGGGCGACCCGGCGGCGGCCGGAGTGCGAGATGTTGAGGTAGCGCAGCAGCTCGTCGACGGCGCGGTTGACCACGCCCGGGTCGTCGGTCTCCCGCAGCACCGCCAGCTGCTCGGGGTTGCGCAGCAGGGCCAGCGTGCCGAGGGCGATCATGTTCCCGGTGGTCTCCAGGCCGGCGACCAGCAGCGTCATGGAGATGTACGACAGCTGCTCGGGGCTGAGCGCGCCGGGGCGGACCTGGGTCTCGATCACCTCGGAGATCAGGCCGTCGGCGGGCTCGCGCAGCTGGCGGTCGATCAGCTCCCGCAGGTAGCCGCGCAGCGCCTCCTGGGCGCCGACCACCATGTCGGGCGAGCTGTCCCGGTGCAGCATCCGGGTGCTCTCGTCCTGGAAGAACTCGTGGTCGGCGTACGGGACTCCGAGCATCCGGCAGATCACCTTGGTGGAGGTCGGGAAGGCGAGGCCGCCGACCAGGTCGGCGGGCCGGGGCCGGGTGAGGAACTCGTCGATGAGCCCGTTGACGATGTCGGCGACCTCGTCCTTGAGCGCGTCGATGTTGCGGATCGCGAAGGGCGGGGAGACCATCCGGCGCTGGCGGGCGTGCTCGGGGTCGTCGAGGGCGACGAAGGAGCGGCCGTCCTTGCGCCGTTCGCGGCTGCCCAGGTCGAAGTGCGGGTAGCCGGACCTGGTCGAGTCGGCGCTGACCCGGGGGTCGACCAGGAGCTTGCGCCCGAGGTCGTAGCCGGTGACCAGCCAGGGGGTGCTGCCGTCCCAGAGCCGGACCCGGACCGGGCCGGCGCCGAGCTCGCGCATGGCGGAGGGCGGGTCGAAGGGGCAGGCGGGCTCCTTCAGGATGGGGAAGCGGGTGAGCTGCCCGGTCGCGGAGCCGCCGGCGGGGTCGCCGGCGGAATCGGTTGCGGACCCGGTCGCGGAACCGGTCGCGTCGTCGATGGTCACGGAATCTCCCTTCCTCGCCGCGCCGCGCGGGGTCCCGCCGGGCGGCCCTTCGTGGTCTGTCACCCGTGCAGGGCCCGGGCGATCTCCCGCAGGTCCTGTGCCGCGAGGACCGAGCGGATCGGCACGCGCACCCCGAGCTCCTCGCGCAGCGCGCCGATCAGCCGCCCCGCCAGCAGTGAATTGCCGCCCAGGTCGAAGAAGTTGGCCTCCGGCTCGACCCGCGGCAGGTCGAGCAGCCGGGCGATCGTGCGGTACAGCCGCTCCTCCCGGGAACCGGGGTCCGCGCCGCCATCGGATCCGGTCGCACTGTCCGAGGCAGGACGGTCCGGGGCGGTACGGTCCAGGGCGGCGCGGTCGATCTTCCCGTTCGGGGTGGTGGGGAAGGCGTCGAGCACCTCGATCCGGGCCGGCACCATGAACTCCGGTAGCACGTCGGCGAGTCGGGCGCGCAGCGCCGCGGGGTCGAGGGCGGCGCCGGGGCTCGGGGTGACGTAGCCGACCAGGCGCGCGTCGGCCTGTCCGCCCCGTACCAGCACCGCGGCCAGGTCCACGTCGGGCTGCCGGGTGAGCCGGTCCTCGATCTCGCCCAACTCGACCCGGAAGCCCCGCAGTTTGACCTGTCCGTCGGCCCGGCCGGAGAAGTGGAACCGGCCGTCGGCGGTGCGCCGGCCGCGGTCGCCCGAGCGGTACATCCGGGCGCCGGGGGGACCGAACGGGTCGGGCAGGAAGCGGGTCGCGGTCAGCCCGGGGCGGCCGACGTAGCCGCGGGCCAGCCCGGAGCCGCCCAGGTAGAGCTCGCCCTCCGCGCCGTCGGCCACCGGCCGCAGCCGCTCGTCCAGCACGTACACCCGCGCCCCGGTCCAGGGGACGCCGATGTCGACCCCGTCCGCCGCGTCGATCGGCCCGGCGAGGGTGCAGCCGACGGTCACCTCGGTGGGGCCGTAGCCGTTGAACATCCGGCGCCCGGGCGCCCAGGCGCCCAGCAGTGCGGGGGTGCAGGCGTCGCCGGTGGAGGTCACCGTGCCGCCCTGGAGCACGTTCCGACTGTCCGTCACGCTCAGTGCGGCGGGCGGCAGGGTGGCGTGGTCGATCGCGTGCCTGGCCAGCGTCCCGTGCAGGGCGTCGCCCGGCAGCAGGTCCTCGTCGTCGGCGACCACCAGGGCGGCGCCGTGCAGCAGGGCCAGCGAGAGGTCCCAGAACCCGGCGTCGAAGCTGACCGAGGCCCAGGAGAGCACCCGCTCGCCGGGGGCCGGGCGCAGCTGCTCGGCCTGGGTGGCGACCAGGTCGGCGACGCCCTCCTGGGGGACGGCGACGCCCTTCGGGGTGCCGGTGGAGCCGGAGGTGTAGATCACGTACAGCAGGTGGTGCGGCGACAGCGGAGCCAGGCGCTCGTCCTGCCGGACGTTCCCGTCGCCGTACCGGGCGCAGGCCGCCGCGCACTCCGCGGAGTCGAGCACGACCTCGTCCAGTTCCACGCCCTCGGGCCGGGCGGCCGCGGTGCGCAGCAGCAGCCGCGGTGCCGCGTCCCGCACCATGAAGGCCTTGCGGGACGCGGGGTAGCGGGGGTCGAGCGGCAGGTAGGCGCCGCCCGCCTTGAGCACGGCGAGCTGGGCCACCACCAGCTCGGGCGAGCGCGGCACGGCCAGCGCCACCAGGTGGTCCGGGCCGACGCCGCGGTCGATCAGCAGCCGGGCCAGCCGGTTGGCCCGGGCGTTGAGCCGGCCGTAGTCGAGCGCGGTGTCCCGGTACAGCACGGCCGTCGCCCCGGGGCGGAGCGCCGCCTGCTCCTCGAACAGTTCGGCGACCGTACGGGCTCGCGCGGCCGCGGGCGCGGCCACCGTACGGACGGGCGCGGTCACGGCGCCTCGCCCAGCCGCGGGCGGACCTCGGTGGCGAACAGCTTCAGGCTGCGCGACATGCTCTCCAGCGACTGCTGGCCGTAGTCGAGCTGGAACAGCACCACGTCCGTCCCCAACTCGGCCTCGATGCGCCGCAGTTGCTCGACCGCGCTGCGCGGGGAGCCGATCACCGCCAGGCCCGCCGCCTCGCTGGGGCCGGCCTGGTGCTTGTCGACCATGGCCTCGCGGTAGCCCTGGTAGGAGGTCGAGCTGCGCTCGCGCCAGGACTCCGCGGCCGCGCCGAAGGTGTCCCAGTGCCGGCGCAGCGCGGCGTTGCCCTCCGCCACGGCCTCCTCGTCGGAGTCGGCCAGGTACAGCGCGACGCTGATCGCGACCTGGGGCCGGCGGCCGGCGTTCTTCGGCGCCGCGGCGAAGCGCTGCCGGTACAGGTCGATCATCTCCCGTACCTGGCCGACCTGTTCGCGGCTGGGGGCGGAGGCGATCAGCAGGTTGTAGCCGGAGTCGCCGATCCACTCGAAGCTGGAGCGGGTGATCAGCGCGGCGGCCCACACCGGGGGGTGGGGGTCCTGGGTGGGCAGCGGGAGGGAGTCGGCGTCCCGGTAGCGGAAGAAGGGGGTGTCCTCGCTCACCCGGGACTCGGTCCACAGCCGCACCACCGCGTCCACCACCGCCCGGAACCGGTCCTTGCTGCTGTCCAGGTCGATGCCGAAGGCGTCGAACTCGTACGGCAGGAAGGCGCGGGCGAAGCCGACGTCCAGCCGGCCGCCGCTGAGCGCGTCGAGCTGCGCGGTGCGGGCCGCGAGCTGGATCGGGTGGTGGAAGGAGGCCTGGATGCCGCCGGTCATCAGCCGCACCCGGCTGGTGCGCGCGGCGACGGCGGAGAGGAAGGCGAGCGGGTCGGGGCAGTAGCCGCCGTAGGCGTGCAGGTAGTGCTCGGTCATCTTGACGTACTCGAGGCCGAGGTCGTCGGCCAGTTCGGACACCGCCAGCAGGTTGCCGTAGTACTCCTCGGCGCTGCGCACCAGCGGCGGGGTGTCGGGCAGCAGGGATATTCCGTAGGTCGTCATCTCTGGGCCTCCGTGGTCGGGTCCGGTGGTGCGTCGGGCAGGGCGCCGCGGCCGCCGAGGGACCAGTACGCGCGCAGTCCGTGGACCAGCGGCCGCGGCCGTCCGTCGTCCGCCGCGGCGGCCCGGTAGACCTCGCCGAAGAGCACCACGTGGTCGGCGACGGTCACCGAGCCGGTGATCCGGCAGTCGGCGACGGAGTGCGCGGCCCGGTCGAGGTGCGGGCCGGCCCAGTCCGGGCGGGCGGTCCACCCGACGTGCTCGAAGCGGTCGGGCCCCCGGGCGGCGAAGAGTTCGGCGACGGCGCGGGCCCGGTCGTCGAGCAGGTTCACCGCGAAGCCGCCGCTCCGTTCGAGGACGGCGAGGGTACGGCTGGAGCGCTGCAGGCACACCAGCAGGGTGGGCGGGTCGGCCGACACGCTGGAGATCGCCGTGCAGGTCGTGCCGTACGGCCGGCCGGCCTCGTCTGCGGCGGTGATGACGGCGACGCCGGCGGGGAAGCCCGCCATCAGGGTTCTGAACGCGGTCGCGGAGACCGGTCCGGCCGTCGTGCGGCCGCCGGCCCCCGTCATGGGCGTGGGGGGCATGGGGAGGAACCTCCTGGCGTCCCGTCGGGAGCCGACGGTCGCGCTGTCCTCGGTCACGGTGTACGTCCTGGTCACGGCGTACGTCCTGGTGCGCGGCCTGGTCCTCGGCCGCCGCACACCGACTCTGGCACGGGCCCCGGCCGGGCCGTTCGGCGGAAAAAGATTTGCGAAAGAGGCGCTCCGCCCGCGCTGGTCGGGGCGGCCGGGCGGGGGCCGGGGCGGCCCGCACCACGTCGGGCGCCAGGGCGGCGGCGATCAGCCCGGTGTCCCCGGTGGTGGCCGCGAGCCGGAAGGCCGCCACCGCCTCGCGGTGGCGCTCCGGCTCCACCGGGTGCCGCTCCAGCGGGGACCGCACCTTCTGCCGGGCCCGGCTGGCCAGCTTCTTGGCGGTGGTCCGGCTGCGGTCGAGGAGCGCGCCGATCTCGTCGAAGGGCACCCCGAAGACGTCGTGCAGCACGAACGCGACCCGCTCGGCCGGGCTCAGCGCGTGCAGGACCACCCGCAGCGCGAGGCCCACCGACTCGGCCGCCAGCGCCTCCTGTTCCGGGTCCGCCTCCGCGCCGGGGCCGCAGGTGTGCGTCAACTCCTCGCCCCCACAGCGCTGTTGGCCCCCCGACCGGCTGCGTAGCGCATCCAGGCAGACCCGGGAGGCGACGGTGCGGATCCAGCCGGGCAGGTTGCGCACCGCCGTGGTGTCGGCGCGGTCCAGCCTCAGCCAGGTCTCCTGCACCGCGTCCTCGGCCTCCTCCCGGGAGCCGAGGATGCGGTACGCGAGCCCCAGCAGCGCCGTTCGGCTCTCCTCGAAGAATTCCGCCAGCAGTTGGCGCTGATCCATCGGTCACCTTCCGGGTTCACGGTCCGTCGTACTGATGACCCGCGCACCGCGGGGCTTGTGACTCACGACCGTTCGAAGGAGAGTTCCGATGACGGAGGCCGTCGCCGAGATCCCCGCGTACACCGCGGGCACCTGGAGCATCGACAAGGCCGACCCGCACATCACCCTGGACGTCCAGGCCTCGCTCGACGCCTGAGCCCGGCCCGGCGGGATGCCCTCTGCCCGTGTGAGGTACGGGCAGAGGGCACCGGCCGCACGCCGGGGTGGCGGCGTGCCGGCTGTACGGCGTACGGGCTTCGCGGTGTGCCGCCCGCGCGGGGTGTCAGCCGCGGTCGGCGCCGCCGGTCACAGGCCGTCCGCCTCCAGGATGTAGCCGCGGCCCCACACCGTCCGGATGCAGAGGCCGACCTCGGAGATCCGCCTCCGCAGCCGCATGATCTGCAGGTCCAGGGCGTTCCTGGAGATCGCTCCGGTCGCCCGGACCACCTGCTGCTCCAGCTCGGCCCGGTACACCACCTCGCCGTAGTGGGCGACGAGTTCCTCCATGATCCCCACCTGGGTGGTGGAGATGGCGACCGAGTTGCCGCCGAAGCAGAGCACCCCGGTGGAGTCGACGGTCGGGACCCTGCGCCCGTACACGCGTTGGGACAGCGCCTGGATGCGCGCCTCGACGTCCCCGCGCGGGGCCGGCGACCTGATCCAGTCCTCCCCGGGGTCGACGCACACGGGAGCGTCATTGCCGGCCTCCACGACGAGCAGGCAGGGAATTCCCGCCTTTCGGCAGTGATTCCGTTTGTCCGCCTCGATGGGCCATCGTATTAACGTGACACCTTTGCTCAAGGGTGTCTCCCTCGTCAGAGAAAAAGGCAGTCTCGGCTTTCCTTGCTTTCTCGTACGAACCGCCCCGAAGGCAGTGGGAATCGACGCCCGGCGCGGCTCACGGCCGGGCCCGCGGCCTCCCGCCGGGGCGGGGCTCCGCAAGGCCCGGTTGCACACGTTCACCGACTGGTAAGCACACGTTTGCTGCTGGGCACTCGGCCCTCGGCAGCGCCGTGCCCGCCCCCCTGGAATCCGGGAGCGGGCGCGACGTACCGGTGGTTCGGACCACCTCCTACCTTGCCCGAGCTCTATCCGCGCACCCGCGTGACATGGGTCACGGACGGGGGCGCAGACCCTTTCCGGCCACCGTCACCTCGTCGGCGGACGAACCGCCCGCCGGACGGGGTCCGGCCGGCTCCGGAGTACTCGACTCCGGGGTGGTCGGCTCCGGGGCCGGCTCCGGGGCGGCCGGCAGCTGTCCGGCGCGCTGCCGGAACCCGGCCCAGGCCAGCACCGCCGCCACCGCCGTGGCCGCGGCGGCGATCCCGATCGACAGCTGGTAGCCGTGCAGGAAGGAGTCGACGGCCGGCTGCCGGAACGGCTCGCCGAGCGCCTCCACCACCGTGTGCAGCCGGCCGCCGCCGACCTCCCGCGACCGCTCCAGCACCTCGGCCCGCTGGGCCCCGTCCAGCCCGGCCGTCTTCTCCTGCCAGGCGGAGACCGCCGAGTTCACGCCGACGGCGCCCAGCACCGCGAGGCACACCGAACTGCCGATCTGCCGCGAGGCGTTCAGCACGCCCGAGGCGGCGCCGGAGGCCCCCGGGGGCACGTCCCGCATGGCCACGTGGGTCACGGCGGGCACGAAGGTGCCGAACCCGCCGCCGTACAGCACGTACCCGAGCGCGCTGACCGCGAAGGGCGTGGTCCCGGCCCGGCTGAGCAGGAACACCCCGACCGCGGCCAGCAGGATCCCCGAGACGGCCACCGTCACCGAGCGGAACCGCGAGTCCAGGCGGCCGCCGAACTGCGCCATGGTGAGGAACGGGATGTTCATGAACAGCCACGACAGCCCGGTGCGCAGCACCGACCAGCCCGCCACGTCCTGGAAGTACAGCGTCACCCAGAACAGCGCGCCGCTCATGCCGCCGTAGCACAGCAGGTAGATCCCCGAGGCGCTCGCGAAGCTGCGCGCGCGCAGCAGGGCGGGCGGCATCATCGGGTGCGGGGCACGGCGCTCCCACCCGAGGAAGGCCAGCAGCAGGACCACCCCGGCCGCCAGCGGGAACGCCACCACGGCCGAGCCCCACGGGTGGTCGGCGGACTCGACGAAGCCGAGCGCGAGGCAGACCAGCCCGAGCGCGCTGAGCACGATCCCCGGCACGTCGAGCCGGCGGGCCTGCGGGTTGCGCGACTCCCGCACCGCCAGGAAGGTGCAGGCGATGCCCAGGGCGGCGAACGGCAGGTTGATCCAGAAGACCGACTGCCAGCCGAAGAAGGTCAGCAGGATGCCCCCGCCGACCGGGCCCGCGCCGAAGCCGGTGCCGCCGATCGCCGCCCAGGCGCCGATCGCGGAGGCCCGCTGCTCCTTCGGGTAGGTCTCCGTGATGATGGACAGCCCCAGCGCGAGCATCGCGGCCCCGCCCAGGCCCTGCACCGCCCGGAAGGCGATCAGCGAGAGCGCGTTCCAGGCCACGGCGCAGGCGACGACGCCGATCGAGAAGACGACCATCCCGGTCAGGAAGATCCGCTTGCGGCCGTACCGGTCGCCGAGCGCCCCGCTGGCCGGGATGACCGCGGCCAGGCTCAGCGAGTACGCGCTGATCACCCACTCCAGCTCGGCGGCGCCCATGTGCAGTTCGCTCTGCATCGACGGGAGGGCCACGTTCACGATGGTCAGGTCGAGCGAGGTCATGAACGTGGCCATGCACATCGCGAACAGGGTCAGCCGCCGGCGTCGCGACTCCGTGAGGGAGAGGGTCATGGCCTCTCGCCCCTCCGGAGTCGTGTGATATGTGTGATACCCAGTGTGATCATCCCGCGCTCCAAGTAAGGTCCACGAACGACGGGGGCGGCTCGCCGCCCCCGTAGTGATGACCCCTCCCGACCGAGGAATGTGACCGTGCCCGACCACGATCGGCTGGCAGAGCAGTTCGAGCGGCACCGGCCGCACATGCGGGCCGTGGCGTACCGCATGCTCGGCTCGCACGCGGAGTCCGAGGACGCCGTCCAGGAGACCTGGATCAGACTCAGCCGCAGCGACGCCGACGAGGTGGCGAACCTCGCCGGCTGGCTCACCACGGTGATCGGCCGGATCTGTCTGAACATCCTCCGCTCCCGCGCCGCCCGGCCCGAGGACCCGGTCGGGGTGCACCTGCCGGACGTCGTCGTCGGGCAGGAGCCGTCCAACGGCCCGGAGGACGAGGCGCTGCTGAGCGACTCGGTCAGCCTCGCCCTGCTGATCGTGCTGGACACCCTCGCCCCGGCCGAGCGGGTCTCCTTCGTCCTGCACGACATGTTCCACCTGCCCTTCGACGAGATCGCGGCCGTCGTCGGGAAGACCCCGGCGGCGGCCCGCAAGCTCGCCAGCCGGGGGCGCCGCCGGGTGCAGGAGGAGCGCGAGGCGGACTCCGGCGGCGACTTCGCGACCCGCCGCACGCTGGTGAACGCCTTCTTCGCGGCGGCCCGGGACGGCGACCTGGACGGGCTGGTGGCCGTCCTCGACCCGGACGTCGAGCTGCGCGCGGACGGCGGGCCCGCCCTCGCCGCCGCCACCGCCTCGATCCGCGGCGCCCGGCCGGTGGCGGGGCGCGCCTCGCTGTTCCGCCAGGGCGGGGTGGCGGTCTTCCCGGTGCTGGTCAACGGCGTCCCCGGCGCCCTGGTCACCCGGGACGGCGCGCCGACCTCGGTCATGGGCTTCTCGGTGCGCGGCGGGCGGATCACCCGGATCCAGATCCTGCTGGACCCGGAGCGGGTCGGCGCGGTCGACTTCGCCGCCTTCACCGCGTAGCGGGGGCGGTCCGGGAAGGCTCCGGGAACGCCGGTGGGGCGCCTCCCTCGGGGGCGCCCCGGCTCGCTGCGCGCGCTACCGCTCCACCTCCGGCCCGACGCCGACGGTGATCGCCCGCGAGGGGCAGAGGTGGGCGGCCTGCCGTACCCGGTCCCCGAGTTCGTCCGCCACCTCCGCCCCGAGCAGCCGGACGGTGCCGTCCTCGTCCCGCTGGGCGAAGACCTCGTCCGCGGTGATCACGCACATCCCCGAGCCGATACAGCGCTGTCGGTCGACCGTCACCCGCATGGTTGTCCCTCTTCTCCGTTCGTTTCCGGTTCCCGGGCCCCGCCCGGGATGCTCAGCGCGGGAGCAGCCGCACCGGCAGGGAGCTGTAGCCGTTGAGGAAGGCGGACCGGATCCGGGTGGCCGGCCCGGTCACCTCCACGCCGCGCACCGCCTCGGCCAACACGCCCAGCAGCGCCCGCAGTTCGACCCGGCCGAGGAAGGCGCCCAGGCAGAAGTGGGCGCCGTGGCCCAGCGCGACGTGCTTGTTCGGGGAGCGGGAGAGGTCGAAGGAGCGCGGCTCGGCGAACGCCCGCTCGTCGTTGTTGGCCGAGATGTTCCACAGCGACACGATGTCCCCCGCCCGCACCTCCTGACCGCCGATCAGCTGGTCGCGGGTGGCGGTGCGGGCGAAGTGGAACGCCGGGGTGGCCCAGCGCAGGGCCTCCTCCACGGCGGAGTCGAGGTCCACCCGGCCGTCCCGGAGCGCGCGCCACTGCGCGGGGTTCTCGGCCAGCGCCTTGACCGTGCTGACGGCGGAGACCCGGGAGGACTCGTCGCCGCCGATGATCAGGCTGTAGCAGTTGAGCGCGATGTCGTCCAGGCTCAGCGGCTCGCCGTCGACCAGGCCGGTGGCGAGCGTGCTGATCACGTCCTCGCCCGGGGACTCGCGCCGCTGCTGCGCCAAGTCCATGAAGTACAGCACCAGTTCGTTGCGGGACTCGAGCGAGTCGAGCTCGTCCGCCCCGGTCAGCGCGCCCTTGCTCCAGTGCAGCAGGTCCGGCCGGTCCGCCTCCGGGACGGACAGCAGGTCGCAGATGGTGTTCATCGGCACGTGCTCGGCGACGTCGGTCGCGAAGTCCACGGTGCCGGCGTCGAGCGCGGCGCCGACCAGTCCGGCGGTGCGCCGCTCGACCTTGCGGGCCACGGTGTCGAGGACCTTCGGCGACAGCGCCCGCCACAGCAGCGCGCGCAGCCCGCGGTGGCGGGGGCGGTCGGTGACGGCGAGCATCCGGCCGCCGGCCGAGTCGTCGCCGCGCAGGAGCACGTCGAGCACGGTGCCGCGGCCCGAGGCGAGCGCGTCGGCGGCGCCGTAGCAGGCGACCACGTCGGCGTACCCGGCCACCACCCAGAAGCCCGGCCGGTCGGCCGCGGCGGCGTGCCAGTACACCGGCTCGTTCGCCCGCACCTCGGCGAAGAACTCGAAGGGATCGTGCGCCAGGAAGGTGCGTGAGTCGGTCAGGTCGAGCGAGGCGGTCACGGTTCGGCTCATCGTCCACAAACCCCACGGAAGACGGGAAACGCACTGCGTGCAGTGCTCGGCACGGGCCCGGTGACCGGATCCTCACAGAGGCCCGAACCGGCCCGCGCCAGTTGTGTCGGATCTCTTTCAGTTGTGTCAGAACTCTTTCGTGGCCGGTCCGGTCAGGGAGGAAGAGCCGAAAGATTGCGGACACCTGCCGAAGCACCCGTACTCCGAAGCGGAGGAGTTCCGTCATGCTTCGTACCCGCCGCGACCACTGCCTGCGGACACTGGTCCGAGCGCCCGCGGCCACGGCACGGCTGGTCTGCCTCCCGCACTCCGGCGGCAGCGCGGCCGGCTACGGCCCGTGGTCCACCGCCCTCCCCCCGACCGTCGAGCTGCTGGCGGTGCAGTACCCGGGGCACGGCGACCGCTTCGGCGAACCGCCGTCCACCGACGTGCGCGCGCTGAGCGCGGAGCTGGCCTCCGAACTCCTGCGCCTGCCGCCGCTGCCCACCGTGCTGTTCGGGCACAGCCTCGGGGCCCTCGTCGGCTACGAGACCGCCGTCACCCTCGGCACCCTGGGGCGCCCGCCGGCCGGCCTGCTGGCCTCCAGCTGCCCGCCGCCCGGCCGGGCCGGACGGATCCGGGCCGGCGGACTGTCCGACGAGGTCCTGTGGTCCCTGATCCGCTCCCTGGGCGGCATCGACCCGGACCTCCCCGAGGAGCCGGAGGTCGCGGAGGCCGTCCTGCCCGTCCTGCGCGCGGACCTCACCGCGCACGAGCAGTACCGGGTGGAGCCGCGGACCGCGCCGCTGGCCTGCCCGGTCCGCTGCCACCACGGCTCCCTGGACCCGCTGGTCGACCGCGCCCTGGTCGCCGAGTGGGCGGCCGTCACCACCGGGCCGTTCAGCCTCCTCGAACGCGAGGGCCACCACTTCCACCTGTTCCAGCACCCCGAGGGCGTCCTCGCCGACCTCGCCGCCTTCCTCGACGCGGTGACCGTCGACGCGGTGACCGTCGACGCGGCGGCCACCGGCGCGACGGCCGCCCTGGCACCGCGCCTCCCCGCCCCGAGCACCGCCGACCCGAGCACCGCCGACCCGGGCGACTCCACCCCGGGCGACTCCACCCCGCGCCCGGCGCGGGCCCTCTGATGCGGAGCTGACCATGACCGAAGCCGTCACCGAGACGATCACCGACCTGACCTACTCCACCTACCTCCAGATGGACACCCTGCTCTCGCTCCAGCAGACCCGCTTCCCCGAGTCCACCGACCGGAGCGTCGCCCTGGCCGAGCACTTCTTCATCGTCGCCCACCAGTCCTGCGAGCTGTGGCTCAAACAGATCGTGGCCGACCTCCGGCTGGCCCGGGACCTCCTGAACGCCCCCGGCGACCCGGCCGGCGGAGCCGAGGACGGGGTCGAACTCCTCCAGCGGGCCGCCGAGTTGCTCCGCGTCCTGCACGAGCAGGTGATCGTCCTGGAACGCCTCCCGCTGCGGCACTTCGTCCGGTTCCGGCCCTACCTCGGCACCGCCAGCGGCGCCCAGTCGCAGCAGTTCCGGGTGCTCGGCCGGCTGCTGGAGGACGGCACCGAGACGAGCGAGCTGTACCGGGCCTTCCTGGCCGACGCCGACCGGCAGGGCCTGAGCGCCGCCGACGTCTGCCGCCTCGGCGTCGCCTGCGGCGGCCCGCACCGCGTCGCCGAGGCGCTGCTCGACGTGGGCAACGGCTACTGGCGCTGGAAGGTGGCCCACCTGGGCCTGGTGACCAAGATGGTCGGCGGGCAGCAGGGCACCGGCGGCACCTCCGGGGAGGACTACCTGCTGCGCCGGATCACCCTCCCGTTCCGCGACCTGCGGCAGCTGCGCGGCAACCCGCACACCGAGGTGCTCGCCACCAGCCCGGTGTAGCGGCCCTCCCGCTCACCGCCACCCCACCAGAAGCCCGTAGGAGCGACCGAGCCATGCTGCACGTCGACGTGGCATCCATGACCGCCCGCCAGCGCCAGCGCCTGCTGCTGTGGAGCGTGGTCCCCCGGCCGATCGCCATGGTGAGCACGGTCTCCCCCGGCGGAGCCGTCAACCTGGCGCCCTTCTCGTACTACACGGCCGTGGGCTACTCCCCGATGGCGCTGCTCTTCTGCGCCAGCCGGCGGGCCGACGGCACCGAGAAGGACTCCTGCCGCAACGCCCGCCTCCCCGCCGAGGGCGGCACCGGGGAGTTCACCGTCAACGTCCTGATCGAGAAGCACGCCGAGGCCGCCACCACCACGGCGAAACCGCTCCCGTACGGCGAGTCGGAGTACGACCTGGCCGGGCTGCGCGCCCTGCCCGGGCACGCCGTCCGCTCGCCGCGCATCGACGGCTCGCCGCTCGCCTTCGAGTGCCGCACCTCCTCGGTGGTGCCGGTCGGCGACCACTCCGTGGTCATCGGCGAGGTCGTCCACGTCGTCGCGGAGGAGGGACTGGTCGACGAGGCCGGCTTCCACCTCGACCTGGACCGGCTGGGGTCGGTCGGCCGGATGGGCGCCGCCGAGTACGTCCGCACCCTGGACCGCTACGCCGTCGGCGGCTGACACCCGTCCGGCGGGACCTCGGCCCCCGGCCGTCACCTCCTCCGCGCCCGAACCGTTGCAGCAACGGGACGCCCGGCAGTGCCGGACGCGGCCCCGGAACGGTCGGGCGAGGTGTGAGGACGCGGCTGGTGGACGTCTACGAGGCTGTCGAGACCCGTCGGGCGGTGCGGGGGTTCACCGACCAACCGGTGCCGAGGGAGGTGCTCGAACGGGTGCTCGCGGCCGCGTCCCGCGCCCCCTCCGGCGCCAACCTCCAGCCCTGGCACACCTACCTGGTCACCGGGGAGCGGCTGGAACGGCTCAAGCGGCTCGCCGTCGCCCGCGCCTCCTCCGGCGACCAGGGCGACGACCCCGAGTTCGAGATGTACCCGCCCGAACTCAAGTCCCCCTACCAGGAACGGCGCCGGGAGGCCGCCGAACAGCGCTACCGCGCCTTCGGCATCCCCCGCGAGGACCGGGACGCCCGGCAGCGGGCCGTCGTCCGGAACTGGGACTGCTTCGGCGCGCCCACCGCGCTGTTCAGCTACATCGACCGGTCGATGGGCCCGGCCCAGTGGGCCGACCTCGGGATGTACCTGCAGACCGTCATGCTGCTGCTGCGCGCCGAAGGGCTGCACAGCTGCCCGCAGATGGCCTGGTCCGTCTACCACCGCACCGTCGCGGACGTCCTGTCGCCGCCCGCCTCCCTCGTGCTCTTCTGCGGCCTCTCCGTGGGCCACCCCGACCCGGCCGCCCCCCGCTACCGGGTGGGCCGGGCTCCGCTCGACCAGACGGTCACCATCCTCGACTGACCGCTCCCGACACCGCCTTGCCCCTTCACCGTCCGACGGCTCCACGTCCGACGGCTCCACCGACGTACCGCGGAGGCGACCTCCCGTGCCCGAGAGCCCGGCCCCGACGCTCATACCCGGCCGCGCCCCCGTCCCCGTCTACCGGGGCATGGACCGCGCGGCCCTCGACCGCCAGTACACCCCCAGCCACCGCGTCCCCGACCTCCGGGCCTACCTGGACCGCTACGCACGGGACAGCGCGAACGCCCGCCGCCGCCACCCCGTCCTCACCGGCCTCCCGTACGGCCCGCACCCGGCCGAGACCCTCGACTACTTCCCCGCCCCCGACGGCCCCGCCGGCCCTGACGGCCCGCCCCCGCTCCTGGTCTTCGTCCACGGCGGCAACTGGCAGGAACTGTCCAAGGACGACTCCGCCTTCCCCGCCCCGCCGCTGCTCCGGGCCGGCGCCGCCGTCGCGGTCGTCGGCTACGGCCTGGCCCCCGCCACCCGGCTGGACGACATGGTCGCCATGGTCCGGCGCGCGGTCCACTGGCTCCACCTCCACGCCGACGCCCTCGGCTTCGCCCCCGGCCGCCTCCACCTGGCCGGCCACTCCGCCGGCGCCCACCTCGCCGCCATGGCCCTGCTCCCCCGCGTCCCCGGCACCCCCCACCACGGGCCCGACGTCTCCGCCGCGATCGCCGGCGCCACCCTGCTGAGCGGCATGTACGACCTGGAACCCGTCCGCCTCTGCTACGTCAACGACGCGCTCGCCCTCGACCCGGCCGCCGCCCACCGCAACAGCCCGCTGCACCACCTCCCGCCGCGCCTGCCCCCCGTCGTCCTCGCCCGCGGCGCCGACGAGACCGCCGAGTACGCCCGCCAACACGCCCTGATGGCCGCCGCCCTACGCCCCCGCACCGCCCTCACCGACCTCGTCGCCCCCGCCCACAACCACTTCTCCCTCCCCTACGCACTCGCCGCCCCCGGCTCCCCCCTCGGCACCACCGTCCTGACCGCACTCGCCCGCGGCGGGCCCCGGAGCGTTCCGGCCGGCCGTTCCAGTCGGGAGTGAAACCGCAGGCCGGAGGGGGTGGAACCGTTCCAGCGTCCCGACTCGGACGGCTGGCCCGGCGGACCGGTCGGACGCCGGACCAGAGTGCTGACCAGCGGTCGGCGCCGCACCGTCAGACCAGCCGGCCCGCCGAACGCAGGGCGGCCGGCGCGGTGTTAACCGCCTCCGCGGAGTGCTCCTCGCCGGTCAACCGCTGGTGGTAGCCCGGCCCGCCCGGGTCGCTCTTCGCGTTGACCAGGATCCTGTACGGCGTCAGCGCTCCTCCAGGTTCGCCATCAGCCAGGCCTCGGCCCGCAACAACCGTTCCTCGACCTGCTCCGCGTCGGCACCGGCGACGATCACGAAGCACAGGTGCGAGGCGCTGTAGAGGGTGACCGCCCCGGGCTCCAGTTCCTCGTTCACCTGGTAGTGCCGCACCCACGGGAACGGCGGCCGCCCCGGCGCACGTACCGGCCGCCCCTGCGGCAGGACGGACACCGAGCCGTGCACCTCGGTCGGCGGCGCGGCCGGCGGCGGCTGGACGGACAGCCCGGCGGACTGGCGCAGCACCGAGGTGTGCAGGTCCACCCCGTAGGTGGCCCGGGTGAGCCACGGAATGCGGTCGCCGCCGACCCGCGAGGCGATCTCGCACATCACCAGCTCGTCGTCCGGTGTGTGGAACACCTCCAGGTGGTAGGCGCTGACCGGCGGGACGTCGAAGGCGGACAGCGTCCGGTCGAGGAACTCCTCCAGCCGCCGGGCCATCCCGCTCTCCGGGTGCAGCTGGACCGAGCCGTTGTTCTGCCCGGTGAAGACCCCGAGGCAGCTGCGCAGGTAGCGGGAGGAGGCGACGAAGCGGTAGCCGTCGCCGAGCACCGCGTCGACGTGGTACATCGGGCCGTCGATGAACTCCTCGGCCATCAGGTCCTCGCGCCAGCGCCGCCGGGCGAAGGCGAGCAGTTCCTCGTCCCCGTGCAGCACCGCGATGTCCCGCGAGCCGCCCTGGCTGACCGGTTTGACGACCACGGGGTAGCCGACCGCCTCGATGAAGCCGGTGAGGTCGACGACCGTGTCGAGCCGGGCCCAGCGGGCGGTCGGCACGGCCCGGCCGGCGACCTCCTTCATCACCGCCTTGTCGCGGAACGACCGGGCGCTGTCCGGGGTCTGGCCGCCCAGGCCGAAGTCCGCGCGCATCCGGGCGGCCCGTTCCAGGTCGTACTCGTTGTCGGTGATGATGTGGGTGAACGGCCGTTGCCGGTGCAGCCGGCGGATCGCCAGCTCCGCGTAGGGGACGGCGTCGGAGTCCGGGACGTACTCGTAACGGGCCAGCCGCTCGGTGTTCTTGAGCTCGTTCTGGCTGAACACCTGCAGCTTGTCGGCGAGTTCGGGGAACATCCCGGGGTAGTCGTGGCCCTGGCCGTAGTTGAGCACGGCGACGTTGGTCATGATGGGTCGGCCTCACAGTGGACGTGCGGTGCGGGAGGGGTATCGATCGGTGCGCCGGTGGGGGCGGCGCGGGCGGCGCGCGGGGCCACCGGGGCGAACACCGGTGCGGCGACTGCGCCGACGACATCGAGGACCTGATCGCCGACCACCGGGAGACGGTCCAGCGGGCGGCGGCCGGGGCCTGAGGGAGGCGCGGGAGGGCCGGGTCGAGCGCCCGGCCC
>NZ_JBHVEU010000078.1:0-24810 GCF_042802075.1 Kitasatospora sp. NPDC057518 | reverse complement strand
CACCAGGAGCGGACGGGCCGGGGCGTTACGGGCTTTGCAGCGGAAGCAGGCCGTCAGCCGACGTGGACGCGCGGGCGGCGCGAGCGGTCCGGCTCGGCCTCGCGCAGCACCTCGCGGGTGACGGGTGCGACCTCGCCCTGTCCGAACAGGAAGAAGCGCAGGAACTGGGCGAAGGGGCTGCCCTCGGTCCACTCGAAGTAGAGGTGCGGCTGCTGCCCGGTGCGGTCCCGGATGTTGAGCGCCAGCGCGGCGAGCGCGTTCGGGATGCTGGAGCTCTCCAGGGTGAGCACCCGGTAGCGGCCGTGCAGCACCTCGCCGCGCACGGTCAGCGCGGCCTCGAAGTCGGAGGCGTCGCGGACGGTCACCTCGACGAAGACCAGGTCGTCCTCGCCGGGGATGTCGTTGTCGGCGCGGATCTGGTGGATCTTGTCGCGGTACTCGGCGAGGTCCCGGCTGTTCGGCTCGTTGGCGATCAGCCGCAGCGGCCGGTGGGCGTAGTCCCTGATGAAACGTTCCGCCACGTCGTCCAGGGCGACGCTGGTGACACGCAGCTCGAAGGCGCGGCGCAGCCGGGAGAGCAGCGAGACCAGGACGATCCCGGCGATGAAGCAGGCGCCGATCTTCAGGCCGTCCGGCCGCTCCAGGCAGTTCAGCACGGTGGTGTAGAGGAAGATCGCCGCGATGACCGCGAAGGCGACGGTCCAGCCGCGCTCGCGCTTCTTGTGCGCGGCGATGGTCACCGCGATGGCGGCGGAGCTGATCAGCACCAGCACGCCGGTCGCGTACGCGCCGCCCTGGGCGTCCACGTCGGCGTCGAAGATCCAGGTGACCAGGAAGCCGATCAGGGTCAGCACGATCACCATCGGCCGCACCGCGCGGGCCCAGTGCGGGGCCATGCCGTAGCGCGGCAGGTAGCGGGGCAGCAGGTTGAGCATGCCCGCCATGGCGGAGGCGCCGGCGAACCAGAGGATCGCGATGGTGGAGAGGTCGTAGACGCTGCCGAAGGCGCCGCCGAGGTACTGGTGGGCCAGGTACGCCAGGGCGCGGCCGTTGGCGTCGCCGCCGGCCTTGAACTGGTCGGCCGGGATGAGCAGCGTGGTGATGAAGCTGGTGGCGATCAGGAAGCAGCTCATGATCACGGCGGCGGTGGTCAGCAGCTTGCGGGTGCCGCGGATCCGGCCGGCCGGGTTCGCCTCGGTGTCGTCGGGGTCGCCCTTGATGTGCGGCATCACGGCGACGCCGGTCTCGAAGCCGGACAGGCCGAGCGCCAGCTTCGGGAAGGTCACCAGGGCCACGCCGACCATGACGATCGGGTTGCCGTGCTGGGCGGTCAGCGCGTCCGTCCAGTCGGTGACCACGTGCGGCGCCGAGACGATCTTCCAGAGGCCGACGGCCACCACGACCACGTTCAGCACCAGGTACGTCCCGACCAGGAACACCGCCAGGCCGATCGCCTCGCTGAAGCCCTTCAGGAAGACCGCGCCGAGCAGGGCCACCAGGACCAGCGTGATCACCACCTGCTTGCCGCCGAGGAAGCCGGTCAGGTGCGGGTTCTCCACCAGGTGCGCGCTCGCGTCGGCGGCGGACAGCGTGATGGTGATCAGGAAGTCCGTCGCCGCGAAGCCGAGCAGCGCGAGGACGAACAGCTTGCCCTTCCAGAACGACAGCAGCCGCTCCAGCATCGCGATCGAGCCCTCGCCACGCGGGCTCTCCTTGGCCACCCGCCGGTAGACCGGCAGCGCGCCCAGCAGGGTGACGACCACCAGCACGATGGTGGCGATCGGCGACAGCACGCCCGCGGCCAGGGCGGCGATGCCCGGCTGGTAGCCGAGCGTCGAGAAGTAGTCCAGGCCGGTCAGGCACATCACCCGCCACCAGCGCTGGCCGGCGGGCGTGCCGTGCGCGGCGGAGTCCCCCGCCGCCGCGCCCCCGGTCGGCGCCTCCGGGGCGCCCTCGTCGGCGGACTGCCGCGCGGGCTTCTCCGCGGTCACGTCCTCCAGCAGCCAGCTGCGGAGGCGTATTCGCGCCGACGGCGCGTCCGACTCCGCCGTCTCCGTCGAACCCGACGAAACCACCTTGCACCTCTTGTTTAAAGACCCCGTAAAAACGCCGTCGGGCGACGGCAGTGCGTCAGGCTATGCGACCGGCGTTAAGGATCCGCTACCGGGCCGCGTTAAGAAATCGTCATGACGCCGCAGGTCGGTGCCGGTGGCACGCCGGAGTGCGCCGGGTGCCGGAGACGGCGGGACCCCGAACCGCCGGAGCGGTTCGGGGTCCTTTCAGGGTGGAACCCGGGCACTTTCGCGCGGGGGGGGAGTCCGCGATCAGGCCCGGTAGCCGAGGACAGTCATCATGCCCGTCTCCGCGTGGTAGACGTTGTGGCAGTGCACCATCCACAGGCCCGGGTTGTCGGCGTCGAAGTCGACGGCCAGGGTCGTGCCCGGCAGCACCACCGCGGTGTCCTTGCGCGGGCCGTCGCCGGGCAGCGCGAAGCTGTGACCGTGCAGGTGGACGGGGTGCCACATGGCGGTGCTGTTGCGGAACTCCAGCCGCACCCGCTCGCCCGCCGCCACCGGGTAGCGCTGCGCCGGGTCGTACCGGCGGCCGTTGAACGCCCAGTCGGCCTTCGCCATCCCGCCGGTGAGCTCCAGCCTCATCGTGCGGTCCGGCGCCCTGGCCGGCAGCCGGACGTCCGGGGCGGCCCTGAGCTGCCCCGCGGTGACCAGCCGGCCGTCCAGCTCGGCCGGGCGGACGGCGGCGTCGGGCGCGGCGCCGCCGCCGGTGCGCAGCACGGCCAGGGCGGTGGCGTTCTTGCCCTCGGCCAGCGCGGTGAGCGGGAAGGCGCCGTCCTTGGCGGTCACCAGCACGTCGTAGCGCTCGCCCATGCCGAGCAGCAGCGCCTGGGTGGTGGCCGGTTCGACCGGGAAGCCGTCGGTGTGGGTGACGGTCAGCTCGTGGCCGCCGAGGGCGACCCGGTAGGCGGTGTCGCCGCCCGCGTTGACCAGCCGGATCCGGATCCGGTCGCCGGGCTTGGCGGCGAAGGTCTCGGGCGCGGTCGCGAGCCTGCCGTTGACCAGGTGGAACGGGTACGCGACGTCACCGGCGTCGCCTCCCAGCAGCGGGCTCTGAGCGCCCATCAGCATCCGGGACGGGCCCGCGGCGTTCGGGGTGCCGCCCGGGGCGCTGCCCGTCCCAGTCATCCCCGCCATGTCGTGGCCCGGCATCCCCGTCATCCCCGGCATGTCGTGGCCGGAGCCGCCCGAGTGGTCCATCCCGCCCATGCCCCGGGCGAGTTCGGCGAGGACGGCGTCCGGGGTGCTGCCGTCGACGCCGTCCACCCAGTCGTCCAGGACGACGACCCACTCCTTGTCGTAGGCCAGCGGCTCCCTGGGGTCCTCGACGATCAGCGGGGCGTACAGGCCGCGGTCCTGCTGGACGCCGGAGTGCGGGTGGAACCAGTACGTGCCCGGGTGGGCGAGCGCGAAGCGGTACTCGAAGGAGGCGCCGGGCCGGACGTCGGCCTGGGTCACGCCCGGCACGCCGTCCATGTCGTTGCGCAGCGCGAGGCCGTGCCAGTGCAGCGTGGTGGGCTGCGGCAGGTGGTTGGCGAGGGTGACGGCGAGCGTGTCGCCGAGGGTGGCGCGCACCTCCTGGCCGGGCAGGCGGTCGCCGTACGCCCAGCTGCGGACGGTGCGGCCGCCGAGGTCCAGGGTGGTCTCGGTGGCGGTGAGCGCGACCTTCCGCTCCGGGCCGGGGTTGCGCCGGGCCTCGGCGGCGGCGACCTCGGGGCCGTTCGGGGCGAGGTAGCCGGCCGGGGCGGCGGCTCCGGTCGTGCCGCTCGTGGGGCCGTGGTTCATGGACCCGTGGTCCATGCCCTTCATGGAGCCGGAGGAGCAGGCGGTGAGCAGGCCGGTCCCGGCGGCGGCGAGCGCGGCGCCGAGGACGGTACGACGGGTGGGTGTGCGCATGGCGGAATGCACCTCGTGCGGTGTGTAGGTGTGCAGGACGTCGCGTCGGCCGTTCCGTGCGCGGGCGCTCCAGGGCGCGAGCGGGCGCGTGGACGTGCGCGCGGGCGCTCCAGGGCGGGCGCGGGCACGGGACGGCGGGCGCGCGCCTACTGGCGCAGCACCGAAAGCCGGGTGAGGAGTATCCGCCCGCCCCCGGGCGGGGGCAGCGCGCGGACGGCCCGCAGCAGTCGGGCCCGTACCTCGGCGGCGGCGTCGCCGCTGCGGCGCAGCAGCGGGCCGGCGAGGAGCAGCACCAGGGTCCAGCCCGCCAGGACGGCGCGGCAGACCGCCATCGGGTCCATGCCGCCGGCGATGGTCGGGTCGACGGCGGAGGCGGCCAAGATGGCGGGGTCGACGGCGGAGGCGGCCTCCATGGGCGCGGCGGCCGGGCCGTGGTGGACGGCGGCCGCGGGGTGCGCCGGGTGCACGGCCGAGGCGTGCGTCCCCGCTCCCTCGTGCCCGCCGGAACCACCGTGTCCGCCGTACCCGCCGGAACCACCGTGCCCGCCGCCCGGATGGCCGAGCGTGTGCATCGTCACGATGCCGAACAGCAGCGCGGCGAGCAGCAGCAGGCGCGGCGCCCACGGCACCGGCCGACCGAACGACCGTGACCGCACCATCCTCCGCCTCCTGTCCCCAGCCGCCGCCATGTACCCCGGCAGGGTATCCCGGCCGCACACCGCGGACCGAGCCGGGGCGCACCCCCGCGGGGAGCTACTCCCGCCCCAGCACCGCGGCCGCCACGTGCTCGCGGAACCAGCGGTGCCCCGGATCGGCCGAGTTGCGCGGGTGCCAGGCCATCCCCAGCTCCAGCGGGGCGAGTTCCAGCGGGATCGGGAAGGTGCGCAGGCCCAGCGCGGCGACGGTGTCCGGCAGCCAGTCCTCGGGGACGAGGGTGACCAGGTCGCTGTCCCGTGCGAGCAGCATCGCGCCGGTGTGGCTGGGCACGACCACCGCCACCCGACGCCGGAGCCCGAGTTCGGCGAGCCCGGCGTCGATCGGGCCGAGCCGTTTGCCGCGCCGGGAGACGCCGATGTGGTCGGCGGCGGCGAACCGGCGGGCGGTGATCCGGCGGCCGTCGAACAGCGGATGGCCCGCCCGGGCGAGGCCGACCAGGGGAACGCGGAGGAGCTGCCGGGTGCGGACCTCCGTGTCCAGGTGGCCGAGCACGCCCAGTTCGACGTCCACCAGCCCCTGCCGCAGCGCCGGCCCGTCCTCCAGCGCCTCCGGCAGGAAGACCACGTCCACCCGCGGGGCCTCCGCCCGGACCCGCTCGACGAGGGCGCCCGCCGTCCGTACCAGCATCAGTTCGCCGGCCTGCAGCGTGAAGGTGCGGTCGAGGTGGACGGGGTCGAAGCCGGCGCCGGGGCGCAGCACGCTGTCGCAGCCGCGCAGCAACGCGCCGACCTCCTCCCGCAGTTCGAGCGCCCGCGGGGTCGGGACGAGGCCCTGCCCGGCGCGCACCAGCAGCGGGTCCTCGACGGCGCGGCGCAGCCGGGCCAGCATCCGGCTGACGGCCGCCGGTGAGGTGCCGAGCCGCTCGGCCGCGCGGGTCACGCTGTTCTCCTGGAGCAGGGCGTCCAGCGCCCGCAGCAGGTTGAGATCCATCGGTCACGCGCTCCTGACCTGGGTCTTTGCATCCTGGACAACTATCCGATGCCAATCCTTGCATGGCTCCCGCCGCGGCTGCCGACGACAGTGGAAACGACCGCGAAACCGCGGAACCACGCAAACCCTCACCGAGGAGTCCTCATGTCGCAGCCCACCCGTGCCGACCGCACCGACCGCACCGGCGACGTCCTCGCCGTCGTCAGCCAGAGCGGCTCGAACGTCCTGTTCTTCGACGCCGCCACCGACCGGCACCTCGACACCGTCCGGGTCCTCGCCCAACCGCACGAGCTCTGCTTCGACCCGACCCGGCGGCTGCTCTGGTGCACCAGCGCCTACCGCTCGGGCTACTACGGCGCCAACAGCGGCCGCCGCACCGAGGTGACCGTCATCGACGCCGACACCCGGCGGGTCGTCGACGTGGTCGACCTCGCCCCCGAACACGGCCCGCACGGGCTGGCCCTGGACACCGCCCGCGGCCGGCTGTACGTCAGCGTGGAGGGCGGCCCGGACCGGCCCGGCGGCGTCGTGGTCATCGACACCGGGACCCGCCGCCCGATCGGCCGGATCGGCACCGAGGCGCCCGGTCCGCACTGGTTCGCCATCACCCCGGACGGCCGGACCGGCTTCGCCACCAACAAGGAGGCACCCTTCGTCTCGGTCGTGGACCTCGACCGGGGCGTGCTGACCGCCAAGGTCGAGGTCCCCGGCAGCGAGGGCCTGGCCGTCTCCCCCGACGGCGCCCGGGTCTACGCCGCCGGCCCGTACTTCTCGACCACCACCACGCCCGCCCCGACCCCCGGCATCCGTGTCATCGACGTCGCGACCGCCTCCGTCACGGAGGTCCTCCCGACGGACTCCCCCGCCCTGCCGGTCCACCTCACCCCGACCGGCAGGCTGCTGGCCGGCGAGGTGCGCAGCGTCCCCGACGGCTCCCCGCTGGGGCGCCAACTCCCCGGCCGTCTCACGGTCTTCGCCGCCGACGGTCACCAGCGGCTCGGCTCGGTCGAGGTAGGCCTCTTCCCGCTCACCGTCACCTCCTCCCCCGACGGCCGCCTCGCCTACGTCTCCTGCGCCGTCTCCTCCACCGTCGACGTCATCGACCTGGAGGCGCTGGAGCAGGTGGCCCGGCTGGAGGTCCCCCGGCTCGGCGAGGCGGGCGCGCACGGCCTGGCGTACCTGCCCCGCCCCGCCTGAACCCCGGGACGGACCACGGGAGTTCGAGGACCAGGGACTACGAGGCAGCTGTCAGGATGCGGCCGTCGGCGCCCACGGTCAGGTCGAGGCGCACCGCCGGCTGCCCCGCGGCCGTACCCTCGCGGCGGTAACCGAGCGTGCGGGCAGCGCCGTTCGGGCCGGCGGGGGTGACGGTCGGGGTCAGGCCGGCGATCCGGTCGGCGAACCAGGTGTCGGCGAAGGCCCGGCCGGCGGCGACGACCTGCTCCGGGGTGAGGGCGGGTGAGCCGGCCGCGTCGGCTGAGGGCGTGGCGGCGGCGACGGCGAGCAGACGGCCGCTGGGCTGCTCGATCCGGAGGTCGCCGCGGTCGGTGCTGACGTCCATGATCTGCTGGGTGAGCCCGGGGTCGGCGGTGGTCGTGGTGGTGTCCACCAGCGTGCGCGGGCCGAACACGCCCTCCGCCACCCGCTGCGCCGTCGCGATGTCGTCGGACGGCGGAGCGAAGAGGCCCGGTGAGTCCCGGTACGTGCGGATCCCGACGTGGACCACCAGCCCCGCCCCCGCCAGCCCGACGGCGCCCAGCACCAGCCCGTGGACCAGGTCGCGGCGCAGCCGGGGCAGCCCGCGCCGCCGGACCAGCAGCCAGCCGACGGCGAGCAGCGTCCCCAGCAGGGCGCCGGCCGCGTTGTCGACGAAGTCCGCAGCGTCGCAGGCGCGTCCGGTCCCGAGCAGGGTCTGGACGACCTCGGTGACGGCGGACAGCACCGCGCAGCCCGCGAGCACGGTGACCGGCCGTCGGAAGAGCAGCACGCCGAAGAACGCCAGTGGCAGGTAGAGCGCGATGTTCATCAGCCCCTGCTGCGCCGTCGCGTCGGCCCACATGCCGGGCCCGATCGTGCAACTCGGCGGCCCCGAGTACCCGGTGGCCGTCGGTGTCAGCGTCACCGCCAGCTCGCCCGCCAGGCTCAGTCCCCACAGCACCGCCGTCGGGACCGCCATGCCTCTCCGGCGGGCCCACCGGGCGGTGCCGAGGGCGAGCGCCGACCCGAGGACGGCGAACACGAGCAGGAGGGCGGGGACGGCCGAGTAGCTTGCTTCGATCATCAGGTCTTCCGGGTCAAGGGTAGGCAAAGGAACGCTACCCCAGCCGTGGCACCGGCCTGCTCCGGCCCCGGACCCACCCTCAGGTCCCTCGCGAGACCGAGCCGTCCACGCGAGGGACCTGCACGTATTCCCTCCCGGGGACGGCCGCCGGGCGTCCACATCGCGGAACGCGGGACGGCGGCGGGCTGACACCTTCCGCCTGACCGAAACCTGCCAAGTCGACTGCCGCGCAGCTCATCCGGGGTCGGCGCGACGTCCCCTTCCTGGCCCGAAGCTGCCACGCGTTTGGTGTCACCCTGAACCCGTGTGAGCGCACCGGGGCCCGTGCGAATCTTGGGACCACCGAGGCCGCGGACGAACGAGGGCGGCCCGAAACCCCCCAGGATTCGGAGGACTTCCCCATGTTCACCTCCGCGCGTTCCCGCGGCCCCGTACGCCGGACGACGACCGGGCTCGCCACCGCGCCGGTCGCCCCGCTTCCCTTCCGCCCGCTCCCGCAGGCCTTCCCGGCCGCGGTGGGCAGCGGCTTCTCCTGGGGCTGACCGGCCGGTTCCCCCCAGAGCTCCCAGGACTTCCGGTGCACCTCGTCGGCGTGCTGCTGACCGCCGCGACAGGCGGGTCGGCGGGCGCCCGGCCGACCGTCGGGGCCGTGCTCTCGGCCCTGGACAGCGTCACGTCCGCCCGCGACGGCGTCGAGCACCTCCACGTCCACATCACCCCCCGGGGTGTCCGGTTGACCTTCTACCTCGCCGGCTGCGACCTGACCGACGCCGTCGGCCGCGCCATCGCGATCGCCCACCGGGCCGTCGCCGGCCCGACGGCGCTCGCCCGGTTCGCCGTCACGGACTTCAACGTGCTCGACCGGCCCGCCGGCCCGCGGCGCGACACCCACTGACGGCCGCTGACGACCGCTCACGGCCGCTCACGCCCGCCCACGACCGCCGACAGGGCCCACGGACGGCCACTGACGCCCGCCCGGCCGGCACCGCGGCCGCTCCCCCAACGGTGGCTCCCCCCACGGCTGTTGCCTCTCCCCGGCCGCCTCCTCCTGAAGTCGCTCGACCGCCATTGGAGACTCATGCGCATCACATCCGTCGGCCACGCCGGCCTGCTCGTGGAGACCAGTGCCGGGCGCATCCTCTGCGACCCCTGGTTCAATCCGGCGTTCTTCGCCTCGTGGTTCCCGTTCCCCGACAACGAGGCGATGGACACCGCCCAACTGCACACCGCGGAGTACCTGTACGTCTCCCACCTCCACCACGACCACTTCGACGCCGAGTGGCTGCGGACCCGGATGTCCAAGGACACCGTCGTCCTGCTGCCGGACTACCCGGTCCGCGACCTGCGGACGTCCCTGGAGGACCTCGGCTTCCGCCACTTCGTCCAGACCCGGGACCTCGAACCGACGCAACTGGACGGCGGCGTCCAGGTGATGGTCAACGCCCTCACCTCGCCGACCGACGGCCCGATCGGCGACTCCGCGATCCTCATCGACGACAACGGCACCCGGATCCTCAACCAGAACGACGCCCGCCCGGTCGACGAGCCCCGGATCAGGTCCTTCGGGCCGCTCGCCGGGCACTTCCTCCAGTACTCCGGGGCGATCTGGTACCCGATGGTGTACGACTTCCCCGCCCGGATGAAGCAGACCGTCGGCCGCCGCAAGCGCCGCAACGGCATGGCCCGCGCGCTGAACTACGTCGAGCAGTACGGCGCCGAGCACGTCTTCCCGTTCGCCGGGCCGCCCTGCTTCCTGGACGAGGAGCTCTTCCACCTCAACGACCTGGACGGCGACGACGCCAACATCTTCCCCGACCAGTGGGTCTTCCTCGACTTCCTCCGCGAGCGCGGGGTGACCAACACCCACCTCCTCCTGCCGGGCACCGTGGCCGAGTTGGGCCCGGACCGCAGCTGCCGGCTGGAGCAGGTCGACGAGCGGACGGTCGCCCGGATCCGCGACGACCGCACCGGCTACCTGCGCGAGTACCAGGCCCGCCGGGCCGACCGGATCCGCGCGGAGAAGGCCGGCTGGCCGACCACCCGCACCGACCTGCTGACCGGCCTGCGGGAGTGGGTGGAGCCGCTGCTGCAGTACGCCGACCGCACCTGCGAGGGCATCAACGGCCGGGTCCTGGTCGAGGTGGTGGACACCCCGGACGCGACCGGAGCCGGAGAGGGGGCCGACGGCGGGACCGGAGCCGGGACCGCACCCACCGAGCAGATCCTGTTCGACTTCCTGGACCGCCGGGTGGCCCGCTGGGCGGGCGAGGAGTGCCGCTACCGCTTCGAGCTGCCCCGGCCGCTGGTGGAGCGGATGGTCGCCGAGCGCTGCCCCGACTGGGCGAACGAGCTGTTCCTGTCCTGCCGCTTCAAGGCCGCCCGCAAGGGGCCCTTCAACGAGTTCGTGACCACCTTCTTCGCCTCTCTCTCGACCGAGCGGATGGCCTATGTCGAGGGCTACTACGCGGAGTTGAGCCAGACCGAGGAGCGCGCCCGGGCCGGCGACCACGTCGTCCAGCGGCTCTGCCCCCACCTCAAGGCGGACCTGGTCCGGTTCGGCTCCCACCGGGACGGCATCCTCACCTGCCGCCTGCACGACTGGGAGTTCGACCTGGCCACCGGCCGCTGCCTGACCAGTGACGACCGGAAGATCATCAGCGAGGCGCGGGTCAACCCGTCCGACGATGACCCGGACCTGCCCGAGATCCCCGCGGCCTGAACAGGACAGACATGACCCTTCCCCTGGTGTCGGTGGTCATCCCGCTCTACAACGACGCCCGCACACTGCCCGCCTGCCTGGACGCGGTGACCGCCCAGACCTACCCCAACCTCGAGATCGTCGTGGTCGACGACGCCAGCACCGACGACTCCGCCCTGGTGGCGGAGAAGTACCCGTGCCGACTGGTCCGCCAGGAGCGCAACGCGGGGCCCGCCGAGACCCGCAACCGCGGTGCCCGGGAGGCCCGCGGCGAGATCGTGTTCTTCCTGGACGCCGACGTCGGCCTCTCCCCGGCCTCGGTCGCCGCCGCGGTGGAGCGCCTCGCCGCCGACCCGGAGACCGGGTCGGTGTGCGGCATCACCGCCAAGGAGCCGCTGCTGCCGACCACCCGGGTCGGGGACTACCGGATCCTCCAGTCGTACTACTGGCGGATCAGCTCCGAGGGCACCGTCACCCCCTGGTTCTCGGCCCTGGCGGCCATCCGCCGGTCGCTGTTCCTGGACTCCGGCGGGCTCAACCCGGCCCTGCGCCAGACCGAGGAGATCGACTTCGGCGTACGGCTGTCGGCCACCCACCGGATCGAGCTCAGCTCCGCGGTGGTCGGGCGGCACAACGACGAGGAGCAGCTGTCCGGGCTGGTCCGCAAGCTGTTCCGCCGGGCGCGCCTGCGGGTGCCGCTCTACGTGGACCACCGGGGCTTCATGCGCGGGTTCGAGACCCGCTCCCGGGCCGTCGCCGCGCTCGCCGCGGCCGGCGCGGTCGCCTCGCTGCCGCTGGCCCTGGTGTCCCGCCGGACGCTGCCGGCCACCGCCGCCCTGGCGGCCGGCGCCGTGCTCGCCGACCGCGGCTTCCACGCCTTCCTGGTCCGCGAGCGCGGGGTCCCGACGGCGGTCGCGTACACCGCCCTGCACTTCGCGGCGGGCACCGCGGTGACGGCGGGCGCGGCGGTCGGGGCCGGCCAGTGGCTGCTGAGCCCGCGGTTCCGGCGGCTGTACCGGCGCCAGGTGCCGCCGGCGGGCGCCGCCCGTCCGCCGCTCGCCGGTGCCCCCGGCCCGACCACCCCGCCGGCAGGCCGCCCATGACCACCGACAGCCCCGTGACGCCCGACGGCCCCCGCTCCACCGCCCGACCCCAGCGCGTACTGCTCACCGGCGCGGCCGGCTTCCTCGGCAGCGCCCTGGTCCGGCGGCTCGGCAGCTCGCCCGTCCACCGGGTGGTCGCCCTCGACCGCCGCCCGCTGCCGCCCGGACTCGCCGCCCTGCCCTCCGTGGAGGCGGTGGTCGGCGACGTCCGGGACCGCACCCTGCTCGGCCGGCTGGCGGCCGAGGCGGACGTGGTGGTGCACGGCGCCGCCGCCCTGCCGAGCCACCCGGCGGCGGAGATCCGCTCGGTGGACGTCGACGGCACCCGCACCGTCCTGGACGCCGCCCGGCGGGCCGGGACCGACCGGGTGCTGCACATCTCCTCCACCGCGGTGTACGGCCTGCCGGAGCGCACGCCGACCCCGGAGACCCACCCGCTGGTCCCGGTCGACCCGTACAACGCCGCGAAGATCGCGGCCGAGCGGCTGTGCGCCGACTACCGCGACCGGGGCATGTGCGTGCCCGTCCTGCGCCCGAAGACCTTCATCGGCCCGGGCCGGCTGGGCGTCTTCGCGATGCTCTTCGACTGGGCGCTCGACGGCCGGGGCTTCCCCGTCCTCGGCGGCGGCCACACCCTCAACCAGATGCTGGACGTCGAGGACCTCTGCGACCTGGTGACCGCGGTGCTGACCCTGCCGGGCGAGCGGGTCAACCGGGAGTTCAACGTCGGCGCGGCCGAGTACGGCTCGTTCCGCGAGGACTGCCAGGTCGTCCTGGACCTCGCCGGCCACGGCAAGCGGGTCGTCCCGCTGCCGCTCGGCCCGGCGAAGGCCGCCCTGCGGACGCTGGCCGCGCTGCGGCTGTCCCCGGTCTACGGACGCCTCGTCCAGAAGCTCACCCGGGACTCCTGCGTCGACATCACCGACGCCCGCGAGGTGCTCGGTTTCACCCCCCGCCACTCCAACGCGACCGCCATCGAGCGCAGCTTCACCTGGTACCGCGCGAACCGGTCCGCCGTGGCCGGCACCACCGGCCGGACGCACTCCGACCGCTGGCGCGAGGGTGCCCTGCGCACGGTCAAGGTCCTCTTCTGACAGCAGCGAAGGGAACGGAAGTGAGTACTGCGAGCGAGTACCGAAAGGGCCTCGTCGGCCCGCCGGTGCATCCGCCCGACGGGGCCACCGGCCCCCCGCCCGCCGACCTGCCCGAGGAGCCCGGCGGGTCCGGGCTGCCCGGGGAGCCCCGGCGCGGCTCGCTGGTGCGCGGCCTGCTCCGGCTGGTCAGACCGTTCCAGTGGCCGAAGAACGCGGTCGTCCTGGTACTGCCCCTGCTGGCGTCCGGCGCCTCGCCGTGGCCGGCCGTCGCCGACGCCCTGCCCGTCCTGGTCCTGTTCGTCCTCGCGTCCTCGGCCACCTACGTCGTCAACGACCTCGCCGACCGGGAGCGGGACCGCCGCCACCCGGTCAAACGCCACCGCCCGATCGCCTCCGGGGCCGTCCCGGTCCCGGTCGCCATCGTGCTCGGCGCCGTCCTCTACCTCGCCCTGCTGGCCGGCTCGGCGGCCGCGGGGGCCGCCGCCGTCCCCGTGCTCGTCTACGCGGTCACCAACATCCTGTACAGCTTCGTCCTCAAGCACGTCTCGGTGGTCGACGTCTTCGTCATCGCCACCGGCTTCGTGCTGCGGGTCTGCGCCGGCGCCATGGCGGCCTCCGTCCCGATCTCCTCCTGGTTCCTGCTCTGCGTCTTCTCGGTCTGCATCCTGCTCGGCTTCGGCAAGCGCCGGCACGAGCTGACCTCGGTGCAGGGCGGGCCCTCGGAGCTGCACCGGCCGGCCCTGCGCGCCTACTCCGTCCCGTTCCTGAACAGCATGGTCACCTTCGCCGCCTCGGTGACCGTGCTCGCCTACGTGTCCTTCCTGCAGAGCGACGCCGCGGCCGGCGGCATGCGCCAGCTGCGGATCCTGCTCTCCACCCCGCTGGCGGTCTTCGCGATCGCCCGCTACCTGCAGATCCTGCTGGTCAGCGAGGGCGGCGGCGAACCGACCCGGACCCTCTTCACGGACCGGACCATGCTCGCCGTCGGCGGCCTGTGGCTGACCGGCTTCGGACTCCTGCTGGCGGTGCAGTCATGGTGACGGCCCCTCAGCCCGGGCGCTTCGCGCTCTCCCGGCCCCGGCGGTCCTGGTTCCTCGCCGACCGGGCCGCCACCTGGCCGGTCCGGCTGCTGGCCGCAGTGAGCGCGGGGTGGCTGCTGTTCTGCGCGCTCCAGGAGGCCCTGACCGGCCGGGCCTGGTTCTGGGTCGTCCCCGGGGCCGCCCCTCCCCCGGTCCTGCTCGGCGTCCCGCTGCTGGTGCTGCTGGCCGCGCTCGCCGTCCGGCTGCGCCGCGGCCGCGGCCGGGTGCGCTGGCCCGCCGTCATGGGCGTGCTCTCGCTCGCCGTCGGGCTGGACCAGTCGGGACTGACGCTGGCCGCGGCGACGGCCGACCGGACGGTGCCGCCCGGCGCGATCCACGTCGTCGCGCAGAACACCGAGTACTGGGGCTCCGACGTGGACCCGGACCGGTTCTACGCCTACCTCAAGGCCCAGAACGCCGACGTGTACCTGCTCCAGGAGTACCTGCACTGGGACGACGCGGCCGGCGCCGACGGCGCCCGCGAGGTGGACGACACCGCCCGGCTGAAGCGCGAGTTCCCGGGCTACCAGGTGGTCACCCGGGGCGAGTTGGTGACCCTCTCCCGGTTCCCCGTGGTGGCGCAGCCGCCGGTCGGCCCGGACCAGGAGCTGCGGGCGCGCGGGGAGGGCGACTGGTCGCGCGTCTTCGCCGGGGCCAAGGTGCTGCGCACCGACCTCGCGGTCAACGGCTCGGTGATGTCCTTCTACAACGTCCACATGCTCGTGCCGGTCGCCTACGGGATGCCCCCGCAGGACTTCCCGGCCGACGTGCACCGCCGGCAGCGGGAGCGCCGGCAGCAGTTCGACGGGCTGGTCCGGGACGTCCGGGCCAACCCCGACCCCCTGTTCATCGCCGGCGACTTCAACACCAACGCCGGCATGGGCGACCTCAACGAGCTGCGCGGCCTCACCCAGGACGCGGCGGACGCGGGCGACACGATCCTGCCGATGTCCTGGGACGCCGGCAGCTGGCACGACTGGTGGCGCTTCGACTGGGCGTTCACCGCACACGGCTCCCGGACCCACCGCTACTCGCTGAGCAGCCCCGAGGGCACATCCGACCATCTCCGCCAGGACGCCTGGATCACCGGGCCCGCAACGGGAGGCACACATGGCTGATCCGGACGCACGCACGGCCGAGGCACGACCAACGGTGTCGGTGATCATCCCCAACTACAACTACGAGAAGACCATCGCGGCGGTCGTCGAGTCCGCCCTCGCGCAGACCTACCCCGTGCACGAGGTGCTCGTCGTCGACGACGGCAGCTCGGACCGCTCCCCGGAGATCGTCCGGCGCTACCCCGTCCGGCTGATCACCCAGCGCAACGGCGGGGTGTCCGTCGCCCGCAACCGCGGGGCGGCCGAGAGCACCGGGGAGATCCTGTTCTTCCTGGACTCCGACATCGCGCTGGACCCGGACGCGGTCGCGAACGCCGTGGCCCTGCTGGCGGAGCAGCCCGACCTCGGCTGCGTCCACGGGGTGGTCGGCAAGCGGGCACTGTTCGACGACGGCCCGGTCGAGCGCTACCGCGTCCTGCACGAGTACTGGTGGCGCCGGCGGGCCACCGGCCGGGTGCGCACCGTCTTCTTCGCCATGTGCGCCATCCGGCGGGAGGTGTACGAGGAGATCGGCCCGCTGGACGAGACCCTGCGGGAGTCCGAGGACGTGGAGTACAGCGAGCGGCTGGCGGCGAAGTACCCGATCCTGCTGACCGAGCGCATCACCGGCCAGCACGACGACGTGGAGCGGCTGGGCGCGCTGCTCGGCGAGCAGTACCGGCGCTCGCAGCTGCTGGTGGCGTTCGCCGGCGCCCACCGCTTCAGCCCCGGGGCGCTCAAGGCGAACCGGATGCCGGGCGTGCTGGCCACCGCCGCCACCTGGGGGAGCCTGCCGCTGCTGCTGCTCACGCCCAAGGCGGCCGTCCTCCCGGCGCTGGGCGTGGCCTGGTTCGCGGTGGCGGACCCGGGGCTGGCCCGGTTCGTGGTGCGCGACCAGGGGCTGCGGTACTACCCGGTGTTCGTCGGCTACCACTTCCTGCTGCACACCGCGCTGGTGGCGGGCGTCGCCCGGGGCGCGGTGCGGGCGCTCACCGAACGCGGCTTCCGGCGGCCGCGGCACCCGGCGTCATGACGGACGGTGTCGCGACGGACGGCGTCGCGACGGACGGCGTCGCGACGGACGGCGTCACGGCGGACGCGTCCGGGGGCGGTCCGGCCGGCCCGCCGCGGGGCCGGCGGCGGCTGCTGACCGCCGTCCTGCTGGTCGCCGGCGTCGCGGGCCTGGTCGCGGTGGCCCGCAACGATGCCTGGAGCCTGGTGACCAGGATGGCGGACGGCTGGTCCCTGGCCCTGCTGGCGGTGTCCGTACTGACGAACGTCGGCGGGCTGCTGCTCGGCCTGCTGTCCTGGCGGGCCGTCCTGGACGACCTGGGGCCGCCCGTCGGGCTGTTCGGCAGCGCCCGGATCTTCTTCTGCGGGCTGCTCGGCAAGTTCCTCCCGACCCCGGTCTTCGGGCTGCTCGCGCACATCCAGCTGGGCGCCGAGTACGGGGCCACGGCCGGACGGATGGTCACCACCTACGTGGTCAGCCTGGGCATCACCATGCTGACCGCCTGCCTCGCCGCGCTCGGCATCGCGCCCGCCGTGCTCGGCGGCAACACCTGGTGGCTGGCCCTGCCGGTCCTGGTGCTGCTCTGCTTCGTGGTCCGTCCGGGCCTGATCGGCGCGGCGGTGGAACACGGCGCCCGGCTGTTCCGCCGGCCGCCGCCGTCCGGGCGCAACTCCCCCCGCGCGGTGCGGGTTTCGCTCGCCCTGGCCCTGCTGTCCTGGTTCTCGGCCGGCCTGCACCTGTGGCTGATCGTGGTCGCCCTGGGCGGGCCGCCCGGCCGCTCGCTGGCGGCCTGCGTCGGGGGCTTCGCGCTCGCCACCGTCGCGGGCACGCTGACGATCGTCCTCCCGGACGGCCTGGGCGCCCGGGAGATGGTCCTGGTGCTGTCGCTGTCGACGGTCGTGCCGGTCTCCACGGCCGGCGCGGCCGCGATCGTCTCCCGACTGGTCTGCACAGTGGCCGAACTGGGCACCGCCGGGGTAATGATTCTGGTGACCAGGTCGCGGCGGGGCACTGCCCCCGCCGCGCCCGGCGACACCACTGCCGATCCCCCTGGAGGGAAGACTGATGCGGTACCGCAGCCTCGGAGTTGACGGCCAGTCGGCCAGCGTGCTCTGTCTCGGCGCGATGACCTTCGGCACCACCGTCGACGAGGAGACCTCGACGGCGATCCTCGACCGGTTCACCGAAGCCGGTGGGACGTTCATCGACACCTCGAACAACTACGCCTTCTGGGCGCCCGGCGCGAACGGATACGAGAGCGAGGAACTGCTCGGCCGCTGGACGGCCCGCCGCGGCAACCGCGACGACCTGGTGCTCGCCACCAAGCTCGGCGCCCGCCCGGTGCCCGGACTGCCCTTCCCCGAGCACATCGAGGGCCTGTCCGCCCGCGCGGTGCGCGAGGCGGCGGAGGGCAGCCTGCGCCGCCTCGGCACCGACCGGCTGGACCTGTACTACGCGCACGTGGCCGACCCGGCCACACCGGTCGAGGAGACCATGGGCGCCTTCGCCGGGCTGGTCGCCGACGGCAAGGTCACCGCCCTCGGGTGCAGCAACCACAGCGCCGCCCAGCTGGCCGACGCCAACGACCTTGCCGTCGAGCGTGGTTGGCCCGGCTACCGGTGCGTCCAGCAGCGCCACAGCTACCTGCGGCCGAGGCCCGACGCGGACTTCGGCATCCAGAAGCACGCCGACGAGGCCCTGCTCTCGCACCTCGCGGCGCGGCCCTCGATGGCGCTGCTCGCCTACTCCCCACTGCTCGGCGGCTCGTACTGCCGCCCGGACCGCCCGCTGCGCGCGGAGTACGAGCGGCCGGAGACGAAGGCCCGGCTGGCCGTACTGGCGGAGGTGGCCGAGGAGACCGGCGCCACCGTCAACCAGGTGGTGCTGGCCTGGCTGATCGGCCACCCCGTCCCGACCGTCCCGGTGGTCGGCGCCAGCTCCGTCGCCCAACTGGAGGAGAGCCTGGGCGCGTTGGACCTCGTCCTCGACGAGGAGCAGCGCCGACGGCTGGACACCGCGGCCTGACCGGACCTCCCTCCAGCCGTCGGGGCCTGTCGTGCGGGACAGGCCCCGGCCCCGTGCCCGTCGGTCAGAGCCAGCCCTCCTTCGCCGCGCGCACCCCCGCCTCGAACCGGCTGCGCGCGCCCAGCCGGTTCATCAGCTGGGAGCTCATCCGGCGCACCGTGCGCAGCGACAGCCCAAGCCGCCGGGAGGCCACCTCGTCGGTGCAGCCGATGCTCAGCAGGAGCAGCAACTCCCTTTCCTGGGGCGTCAGATCGTGCTCGTTGCGGCGCGGGTCCTGGCCGAACGGCGTGCCCGCCGCCCAGAACTCCTCGAACAGCAGGGCCAGCGCGCTCACCACCCCCGGGGTCCGGACCTCCAGCGCGCCCGCGCGGCCGTCCTGCGGGTCGATCGGCACCAGCGCGGTCTCCCGGTCCACCACCACCAGCAGCAGCGGCAGGAAGGGCACCGTGCAGGCCTGCCCGCCGAGCCGGGTGAACCAGCGGACGTACTCCAGCGTCGCCGGGTCGTTGCGGAAGCTCTCCTGGTAGACGCTCCTGATCCGCACCCCGCGTTCCAGCGCCTGCCGGTCCAACGGCTCGCTGGCGTCCATGGTGTCCGGCAGCTGGGCGCCGCCGGGCAGCAGCGACAGGCACTCGCGCTCGGCGGTGGAGGCCAGGTCCTCCAGCCGCTTGCGGACCATGTCCAGCCCCTCCAGCCGGTGGATGACCTCGTACCGCGAGGCCCGGTTGGCGTTGAACCGGGCGCTCAGCGCCGTCACCGCCTGCTCGGCGGACTCGATCTGCCGCTGGCGCCGGCTGAGGTCGGCGGTCGCCCGCGAGAGCAGGAACCCGAACCCGACGTCCGGATTGAACGGCACCGCGTCCCGGCAGCCGTCCTCCAGGTTCACCAGGTCCAGCTCGGCCAACCGGTTCAACGCGACCCGCACCCGTTCCTCACTCCACCCCAACCGCTCGGCCATGTCGACGACCCGGAACCCCGGCTCCTCCACGATCAGCCGGTACACCGCCTCCGCCGACGGTTCGATGCCCAGCACCTCAAGCACAGCAGATACCCCCGTATGGTCCCGCTCGTCACCACAGGGAGGCTAAGCCAGCTAGCCGACTAGGTCTATACCAATATTTCTCGGATGCCCACCGCCCCGCCCCGGGGGCCGACAGCACGGGTCACGCCCCGCCGGGCAGGCGCACGGCGGGGCGGACGCGTCCCGGGCCGCGGCCGGTCAGAAGCGCCAGGCGGGGTCGTCGGCGATCGCCAGCAGCTCGTCCGTTCCCAGGCCCGCGCCGGACGCGCCGACCCACTGCTGGAGCGTCACCGTCCGACCGTCGGCACGCTGCACGCGGACGTACTGGGAGACGCGGCCGCCCTGCGGGAAGGTCAGCGTCATCGCCTCGCCCCGGGCGCCGCCCGGGAGTTCGGCCACCTGGCAGTTGGTGCGCGGGGCCGCCTCCTGCGGCGAGGGCACGCCGGGGCGCGGCGTGACCTTGGGCAGGGCGATCGTGGCGCAGAGCGGTACGTTCGGGGCGTCGGCGGTCCGGTCGGCGCCGCCGACAAGCTCCACCTGGCCCACCGGGGACGCCCAGTCGACCCGGAAGGTGCGGCCGGGGATGTCACCGCCGCGCACCGTCGTGCCGCCGCCCGCCGGAAGGAGCCCGGCCAGGGTGGCGCCCAGCTGCTCACTGCTCCAGCCGGTGGGCCGGCCGCCGCCGGGGCCGAAGGAGTCCGGTCGCAGCGGTTGCGGGGCGTCGCCGGCCGCGCCGGCCAGGGTCAGCGGGCCGGTCAGCGGGTCGGCGGCCACCGCCGTGCCGCCCGGGTCGTGGGCGGCACCGCCGGTCGGCAGGCCCCCCAGCAGGGCGGTCAGAGCCGCGGCGGCTGCCACCCCGGCGCCGGCCCGCACGGCCAGCCGCACGCCGCTGCGGCGTCGTCCGGCGGCCACTGCCGCGTCCACCGAGTCGGCGGGCAGTGGCGGTTCGGTGCCGAGTCCGGTGGCGAGCAGGGCCCGCAGCTCGTCCTGCCCGTCGAGGGCGTGGTCATGTGTCACAGCAGTTCCTTCAGGGGGGTAGGGGTGACGGCCAGTTCGTCGAACGGGTCGGTCTCGCCGAGCAGCTCGCGCAGCCGGGCGAGAGCCCGGAAGGTGTGGCTCTTGACCGTGCCGGCGGTGCAGCCGAGCGCCTTGGCGGTGGCCGCGATGTCCAGGTCGACCCAGAACCGCAGGACCACCACGGCCCGCTGACGCGGCGGCAGCGCGGCCAGCGCGGCCCGGACCTGGAGGCCCAGCGAGGGGTCGGCTCCCTGGCCGGCCCGGTCGGGCAGCACGGGCGTCGGGTCCTCGTGCCGCCAGCGGCGCCGGGTGTGGTCGATGCAGGACCGGGTCAGCACCCGGTGGGCGTAGGCCTCCAGGTTGGCGATCCGGTGCCGCCTTCCCCACACCGCGTACAGCTTGGTCAGTGCGGTCTGCGTGATGTCCTCGGCGTGGTGCCAGTCGCCGCACATCAGGTACGCGGTCCGCCGCAGGTGCGGCAACCGGTCCTCGGCGAAGCCGCGGAACTCCTCCAGGTCTGCGCTACGCACAGGGCGTGCCCTCCGTTCGTCTCTGCCCTCTCCGACGGAGCGGACCCGCTGCCGGGATGTCACCGGAGGGGGAAAACCCGAGGGATCTTTCTGACGGGCCGTGACATCCTCTGCGGCCCCCTGCTCCGTCGATCCAGTGGCAGGGCCGGCGAGCGGCCCGCCGAATCCAGGGCGTCGCCCCACCGAGAGGACACTATGCAAGGCATACACAGAAGAGGCCCGAGGCGGGTGGGCCGGTGGCCGGCCGTCGCGCTGGGCGCGGTGCTGGCGGGGACGGCCGTCGCCCCGGCCGGCTGGGCATCGCCGGCCGAGGCACCCGCCGGGGGCTCCGCACCGGCGGCGGGCCGGCCGGTCCGGGTGACCCTGGTGACCGGCGACCGGGTCACCGCCCTGGTCGGCACCGACGGCGGGGTGTCGCTGGTCGCCGTACAGCCCGGGCCCGGACGCGAGGACGTGACCTTCACCCAGCGCTCCGGCGCCCCGGGCACGCTCACCCTGCTCCCCGCGGACGCCGTCGAGCCGCTGAGCACCGGGCGGCTGGACCCGCGGCTGTTCGACGTCGCCGGGCTGATCGCCCAGGGCTACGACGACGCGGGCACCGCCGAGCTGCCGCTGATCCTCGGCTCGGACCGACCCGGTGCCAAGGGGTTCGCCGCCGCCGCGCCGCCGGCCGGGGCCACCGTCGTACGCACGCTGGAGAGCGTGCACGGCGTGGCCCTGCGCGCCCCGAAGGCCCGCACGGGCGAGCTCTGGCAGCAGCTCGCCCGGCCCGGCGCCGGGCTCGCCGCGAGCGGGGTGGACAAGGTCTGGCTGGACGGCAAGGTGACCGCCGCGCTCGACCGGTCGACCGCGCAGATCGGCGCCCCGCAGGCCTGGTCGTCCGGCTGGACCGGCAAGGGCGTCAAGGTCGCGGTGCTGGACAGCGGCATCGACCGCGGGCACCCCGACGTGGCCGGCTCCCTCGGCGAGAGCTCCGACTTCACCCTCGCCGACCCGGCCCGGGAAGGCCCCACCCCAGTGGCCTCCGACGCGGACGGCCACGGCACGCACGTCGCCTCGATCGTGGCGGGCACCGGCTCCGCCTCCGACGGCCGGTTCAGGGGCGTCGCCCCCGAGGCCCGGCTGCTGGTCGGCAAGGTGCTGGACGACGAGGGCAACGGCCAGGAGTCCTGGGCGCTCCAGGGCATGGAGTGGGCCGCGGCCCGCGCGCCGATCGTCAACACCAGCTTCACCGGCGCCGCCACCGACGGCACCGACCCGCTGGCCCAGGCCGTCAACACGCTCTCCGCCCGCTACGGCACGCTCTTCGTCGCCGCGGCCGGCAACAGCGGCCGGCCCGGCACCGTCGGCACCCCCGGCTCGGCGGACGCCGCGCTGACCGTGGGTGCCGTCGACCGCGACGGCTCGCTGGCCGGCCTCTCCAGCCAGGGCCCTCGCACCGGCGACCACGCCGTCAAGCCGGACCTCACGGCACCCGGCATCGGCATCGTCGCCGCCCGCGCCGCCGGGACGGACGGCCAGAACCCGGTCGGCGACCGGTACACGGCCATCTCCGGCACCTCGATGGCGGCCCCGCACGTCGCCGGAGCCGCCGCCCTGCTCCTCCAGCAGCACCCGGACTGGAAGGGGCCGCAGCTCAAGGCCACGCTCGTGTCCTCCGCCGCCCCGCTGGCCGGGCGCGGCGCGTACGAGCAGGGCGCCGGGCGGGTCGACGTCGCCCGGGCCACCACCCAGGAGGTGTACGCGACCGCCGAGGGCACCGGGATCCGCCTGGACGACGCGTCCGACGCGGCCCCGACCAGCCGGACCGTCACGTACCACAACGCCGGCGGCACGCCTGTCACCCTGGACCTGGCCGCCTGGTCCACCGGGCCGGCCGGCGGGTTCACCGTCGCCCCCGCCCGGCTGACCGTCCCGGCCGGCGCCAGCGCACCGGCCACCGTGACCGTGGACCCGGCCCGGATCGCCGCGGGCGCCTCGCTGACCGGCCGGGTGACCGCGACCGGCCCCGGCGGCACCGCCGTCACCACCCCGTACGCGCTCACCCGCGAGGCCGTCCGGCACGACGTCACCGTCACCGCGGTCGACCGCGACGGCGCTCCGGTGGGACCGGGCACCTGGATGACCCAGTCGATGATCGGCCTGGTCAACCTGGACACCCGGGAGTCCTTCCCGCTCCGGTTCACCGGCGGCACCGCCACCGCCCGGGTACCCGAGGGCCGCTACAACCTCGGCGGCAAGCTGGTCACCCCCGGTGCCGGGACCGCAAGCCCGACGTCCACCCTGTTCCTCCAGCCCGAGCTGGAGCTGCGCGGCGACACCAGGATCGCCGTCGACGCCCGGCAGGGCAGGCAGCTGACCGTCACGGTGCCCGGCCGCGCCACCACCGGCTGGTCACTCTCCGCGGCCTACTGCTACCGCACCGGCGGCGACGAGGGGTGCGCCGACTCCTTCGCGGCCATCGGCCGGCCCGGCAACCTGTACGTCATCCCCGGCGGCCGACCCGGCGCCGGCCGGCTGGACTTCACGGCGCAGAGCGTCCAGAACGGCCCGCAGCAGCAGAACGGACGGCTGCCGGACCGCTACGACCTGCTGGTGCACACCACCGGCGGGCTCCCGGACCCGGCCTTCACCGTCGACCCCGGCGAGCTGGCCACCCTCAACACCCGCTACTTCGCCCAGGCCCCCGGCACGGCGGGCGACTTCAGCAGCTTCGCGGAGGCCGGCGGCGTCGGCGGCCTCAGCATCGCGGAGCCGAACTTCGCGCTGCCGGCCGTCCGCACCGAGTACTTCACCGTCAAGGACCAGCGCCGCGAGACGACCTTCGGCCAGAACGCCGGGCCCGGCGGCGAGATGGTCCCCTCCACGGTGAGCCAGAGCGGTGCCCTGCGCTGCGCGGCCGGCGAGACCTGTGCCGAGCGCTGGAACGCCGCCGTCATCGGACCCGGCCTCGCCCTCGGCCAGGGCGGCGCGGCCACCATGGCCCGCACCAGCGACGGCTTCCTCACGCTGGCGCCGCAGCTGTTCAGCGACGCCTCACCCGGCCACATCGGCTCACCGTGGACGCGGCGGCTGGACGACACCGTCCGGATCGACCTGGAGCGGGACGGCAAGCGGATCGGCAGCAGCGCACGGGAGTCCGCCGACTTCGCCGTGCCGGCCGGCGACGCCACCTACCGGCTGACCGCGAAGGCCACCCGGTCCGAGCCGTGGGCCGCGCTGTCCGGCACCGTCGAGGCGGTCTGGACCTTCCGCTCGGGAGCCGTCGCACCGGGCCCCGGCGGCGCCCCGCGCAGCACCCCGCTGCCGATCCACGCGGTCCGCTTCACCGCCCCGGTCAACCCGGACAACCAGGCGCCGCGCAAGCAGCACACGCTGCTCGCCGCCGTGGAGCGGCAGAGCGGCGCACCCACCGCGACCGTCGCCAGCCTGGAGGTCCAGGTCTCCTTCGACGACGGCGCCACCTGGCGCAACGCCCCGGTGCAGCCGGGCGACAGCGGCTACCGGGTCACCGTCGACCCGCCGACCGGGACGGGCGGCTTCGTCTCGCTCAGGGCCGCGGCCCGGGATGCCGACGGCGGCTCCGTCGAGCAGACCGCTCTCCGCGCCTACCGGCTGACGCCGTGAAGCGGGCTCGGTGGCCCGGGGTCTCCCCCGCGCCACCGAGCCGTCGGGCCGCCTCGCACCCGGCCCCCTTCGGCGGGCGCCGAACCCGAAGGAGTCCCTGTCCGGGACTGCTACCCGGACCGATCCCTGAGGCGCGACCCCTAAGGGCGTAGACACGCTCACCAGCGGGCATGGCACGGTTGCAGTGCAACGTCATCAGCCGTGAGAAGGTACCGATCATGAGTGCAGTGAAGTTCATCCTCAATGTCATCTGGTTGGTTTTCTGCGGCATTTGGATGGCTCTTGCCTACGTGCTCGCCGGAATCATCTGCTGTGTACTGGTCATTACCATCCCGTTCGGCATCGCCTCCTTCCGGATCGCCGGCTTCATCCTGTGGCCGTTCGGGCGGACGGCGGTGGAGCGGCCGGACGCCGGGCCGGCGTCGTGCGTCGGGAACGTGATCTGGCTGGTCTTCGCCGGCTGGTGGCTGGCGATCGGGCACCTGGTCACCAGCATCCCGCTGTTCCTGTCGATCATCGGCATCCCCTTCGGGTGGGCCAACCTCAAGATGATCCCGATCTCGCTGATGCCGCTCGGCCGCGAGATCGTGCCGACGGACCGGGAGTGGGGC